>CANGOX010000078.1 GCA_947455605.1 Chitinophagaceae bacterium | reverse complement strand
GCTGTAAAACCAGTTTTCATCTCCATGCAGTTTACGATGATTTTTTTCATCTAATTGAAACAGGCTGATCACACGATTTGATAATTCGTTAGCCACTTGTTTCAGATCCATAAACACACCGGAGCCGGTAGGGTATTCAATACTGAGGTCTGCATCGTAAAACTCACCAAATTTTTTAATACTCTTGATGATCAGGTAATTAATGGGCATCCATACCGGGCCGCGCCAGTTACTGTTACCGCCAAAAAAATCAGAAGTAGAATCGCCCGGATCATATTGAATGGAATACACATGCCCCTCAATGGTTACCGAATAAGGATTCTTTTCATGATACTTGGATAAAGCACGTATACCGCCTTCAGATAAAAATTCTGTTTCACTCAGCAGGCGTTTTAATAAAGCAGTAAGTTTATTTTTCGGGATAAGAGAGATCAGTGTTTTTTCTTCATCCACAATTTCTTCATTGGGCCAGAATTTTTTATTCTTTAACCGGTATTGCTCAAACCAGGTTATGCGTTTGGTAAAATCCTGCAGTTTGTGAAACACTTTTTTATCAATGATCGAAACCGCGAACAAAGAAGTTAATCCCACAATGGATTGTATGCGTAATTGAATAGTTGTGTTATCGGGCAAGCCCAGTGTATCATAAAAGAAACCATCTTCTTCGTTCCACATCCCCAATTGGTTAAGGGCTTCGGCGATCAATACAAAATGTTCAAAGAATTTGGTAGCACTGTCTTCAAATGCCTCATCTTCCATGGCGATCTCTATCGCAATATCCATTAGGTTCAGTGCATACATACCCATCCAGCTGGTACCATCGGCCTGCTCCAGTTTGGCATCACTGTGTAATTGTAAACTGCGGTTAAATACACCAATATTATCCAGGCCTAAGAAACCCCCTTCAAAGATGTTATTGCCATTGGGGTCTTTCCGGTTGATCCACCAGGTAAAATTGATCATCAGTTTGTGAAACACTTTTTTCAGAAAAGCAATATCCCCTTTCCCGGTTTTTGTTTTCTCTATCTGATAAACCTGCAAAGCCGACCATGCCTGTACCGGTGGATTTACATCACTGAAGTTCCATTCGTAGGCGGGCAACTGTCCGTCGGGTTTCATATACCATTCGCGCATCACCAATAAGATCTGGTGTTTGGCAAATACGGCGTCTACCATGGCCATGGGTACACAGTGAAAAGCCAGATCCCATGCGGCATACCAGGGATATTCCCATTTATCGGGCATCAATATCACATCCTGGTTCTTGAGGTGCTGCCAATCGTGGTTGCGGCCTTTGGATCGTTGATCGCTCACATGTGCAATACCATCGGGTTCGGTTAACCAGCGTTCGATATCATAATAATAATATTGCTTACTCCATAAGAGTCCGGCCAGCGATTGACGCTGGATATTTTTCAGGTCATCAGAAATATTTACGGGAAGTATGGCAGTATAAAAATCGTCTGTTTCCTGTTTGCGCTGTTCAAAGATGTCTGTAAAGCCTTTGGTAAAAGGCGATTCCATCAACAGATCGGTTAAACGCAGATAAATGATCTTTGAGGCGCCGCCGGCTATTGTGTATTCGTATACGGGCGAGAATTTGGTTCCGTTCTTTTTGTTGCGAAGCGCTTCTTTGTTCTCGTTTTTGATGATGGCATTATGAAAAGCATCTTTTACAAATACCGATTCATTCTTTTTACCGAATAATTTTTCGGTATTGGTTTCGTTCTCTGTAAAGAATGCATCATTGGGTTTTTGGTAGTAGAGATAATAGGAGCCCATGCGTTCATGGGTGGCTTTTACCAGACAGCCCTTATCAATGGCTTTGATGGCAGGTTTTTTATCGGGCCCCCTCGATTGCCAACGGTTAAAGAACCATAATGTGGGTAACACGGTAATGGGTGCTGCTTCGGTTCCCCGGTTAATGATCTCAATTTTGATACCAATATCTTTTTTGTTGATCTTGGCATAAGTGATCAACACATCAAAATATTCATCGTCATCAAATATGCCGGTATCGAGGATCTCGTATTCGGGTTCAAGTTTGCTGCGTTTTTTATTCTTCTCAATCAGTTCCTGGTAAGGGAATGCCTGCTGCGGATATTTGTACAGCATCTGCATATAATAATGAGAAGGCGTATTATCCAGATAATAATAGAGTTCCTTCACGTCTTCACCATGATTACCATCGTGGTTACCCAATCCGAATAAACGTTCTTTCAGGATCGGATCTTTGCCATTCCATAAAGAAACCGCAAAACAGAGGTTGCCAAAGAAATCGGAGATCCCGCCCAACCCATCTTCACCCCAACGATAGGCGCGGGAATGTGAATGGCTGAAAGGAACATAATTCCAGGCATCTCCATTTTCGCTGTAATCTTCCCGTACGGTACCCCATTGCCTGTCTGACAGATATGGCCCCCATTGCTCCAGTGGTATTTTTTTTGCGCTGTTTGCTTTCAGTCTTTGTTCCTCTGCCGTCATATTAGGCTCTAAATTAATCAGCTGTGGCCAAATCATTAAATAATTGTCAAGTTATGCAACAAAACAGATACATATAAATAAACAGCATGTTATTTGGTGATACGGTTTTTGGCGGATAACTGCACGGTTATTCTCAGCAAACGATTGCAAGGGTTTAGAATATATTGTTTCAACACGGACTGATAAAATACATGCTTTTGCATGACAATCGTCATAAACCTCTCTTTTTCACAAGTCTAATTTTATGCCACTAAAAAATCGATGTTATGACAAAAAAGAGCAGTGCAAAAAAATATGTCTATTTCTTCGGTGCAGGTAAGGCCGATGGTAATGAGTCTATGAAAAACTTATTGGGTGGTAAGGGAGCCAATCTTGCAGAGATGGCGGGGCACCCCAAATTGAAATTACCGGTACCTCCCGGTTTTACGATCTCTACAGATGTATGTACTTATTACTATGACCATAAACATACTTATCCGGTAGTATTAAAAACCCAGGTGGCCACAGCTTTGGCTTCTATTGAAAAGATCACGGGTAAAAAATTCGGCGATGTAAATAATCCGCTTTTATTATCTGTACGTTCCGGTGCCAGACGCAGTATGCCGGGTATGATGGATACGGTATTGGATATTGGTTTGAATGATAAAACCATTGAAGGATTGATCAAGCAATCCGGCGATGCAAGATTTGCTTATGATGCTTACAGGAGACTGGTGATGATGTATGCCGATGTGGTGATGGAAAAAGCCAGTGGTATAGAACCCAAGAACGGTAAGGGCATTCGCAAAGTGCTGGATGAAAAACTGGAAGCGATCAAACATAAACAGGGATATAAAGTAGATACTGATCTTACCGTTCCTGAATTAAAGGAACTGGTGAAAGATTTTAAAGCCACCATAAAAAAAGTATTGGGCAAACCCTTCCCCGAAGAACCACTTGAGCAATTATGGGGTAGTGTTGGCGGCGTATTTGGCAGCTGGAACGGAAAACGTGCGATCGAATATCGCCGGATCGAAAAAATTCCTGATGAGTGGGGAACCGCAGTGAACGTGCAGGCCATGGTATTTGGTAACATGGGTAATGATAGTGCCACCGGTGTGGCTTTCACCAGAAACCCCGGAACAGGAGAAGGAAAATTCTATGGAGAATACCTGATCAATGCACAGGGAGAAGATGTGGTGGCGGGTATCAGAACACCGGCTCCTATAAATGCGTATTCTAAAAATGATCAAAGCAAAAACCTTGATACACTTGAAAAAATAATGCCTAAAGCCTATAAGGAATTAAATGATATTCAGAAAAGGCTGGAGAAACATTATAAGGATATGCAGGATATTGAGTTCACTATCGAAAAAGGAACACTCTATATGCTGCAATGTCGTGTAGGTAAACGAAATGGCGTAGCTGCGGTAAGAATGGCAACAGAAATGTTTTCAGAAAAACTGATCGATGCCAGAACAGCGATCATGCGTGTGGCACCGAATCAATTGGTGGAATTATTATTGCCGATGCTGGATCCAAAGATCGAAGCCGTTACCAAAGCCATTGCCAAAGGCCTGCCTGCGGGTCCGGGTGGAGCCAAGGGCCGTGTGGTTTTCTCTTCTGCGGAAGCGGTTGAGTGGGCACACAGAGGAGAGAAAGTGATCCTGGTGCGTGAAGAAACATCACCGGAAGATGTAGATGGTATGCATAAATCACAGGCGATCTTAACTACAAAAGGTGGTATGACCTCTCACGCAGCACTGGTTGCACGCGGTTGGGGTAAATGTTGTATTGTAGGTTGTACCGATATTGAAATTCATTCAGAAACCAAAACCTTTAAAGCCAAGAATGGTGAGATCATCAAAGAGGGAGATATCATTACATTAAATGGTACGAAGGGATTGGTGTACAATGGTGATATGCCATTGGTTGCGATAGACCTGAATAAAAATATAGCCTATAAGAACCTGATGGTATTGGTTGACAAGATCAAACTGATGGGTGTAAGAACCAATGCAGAAACACCTCATGATGCTGCGCAGGCCATGGCATTTGGTGCAGAAGGTATTGGCCTGTTCCGTACAGAACATATGTTCTATGGAGAAGGCAGCGACCAGCCCTTGTTCCTCTTACGTAAAATGATCGTAAGTAAAACAGAAGCAGAACGCCGTAAAGCATTGAATGATCTGTTTGTGTTTGTGAAGAAAGATATCAAGGATACCATGAAAGCCATGAAAGGATACCCGGTAACCATTCGTTTACTGGATCCGCCATTGCATGAATTTGTTCCGCATGATGTTGAAAAATTAAAACACCTGAGCAAAGAACTCGGTATCAGCATGAGTATCCTGCGCAGAAGAGTGTTGGCATTACATGAGAACAACCCAATGCTGGGTCACCGTGGTGTACGTTTGGGTATCAGCTATCCTGAGATCACAGAAATGCAGATCAGGGCGATACTGGAAGCCACATCAGAGATCATTAAATCCGGTAAGAAAGCATTCCCTGAGATCATGGTTCCGGTTACCTGTACCGTTAATGAGTTAACACACCAGAAAGCCATTGTTGACAGGGTATACAAAGAAGTATGTGCCAAACAGAAAGTGAAAAGCATTCCCTATATGTATGGCACGATGATCGAAATTCCACGTGCTGCATTGCTGGCGGGTAAAATGGCGGAAGTGGCAGATTTCTTCAGCTTTGGTACCAACGACTTAACACAAATGAGTTTTGGTTTCAGCAGAGATGATGTGGGCGGTTTCTTGCCTAATTATATGGATCAGAAAATTTTGCTGGATGATCCATTCCAGACCATCGACCAGGAAGGTGTGGGAGAACTGATCAAAGACGGAACAGAACGTGGCCGCAAAACCAAACCGAAATTAAAAGTAGGTATCTGTGGTGAGCATGGTGGCGATCCGGAAAGTGTAAAATTCTGTCACAGAATAGGTATGAACTATGTAAGCTGTTCTCCTTTCCGTGTGCCTATTGCACGCTTAGCGGCAGCACAGGCTGCGGTTGAATACGGGAAAGTAAATTGATAACAGAAGCAGTTTTGGTTTAAGGATAAAGAAAACGGCGGGAAGCAATTCCTGCCGTTTCTGTTTTTATACCTCTCTGCGGTTTTCTCTGCCCCTCCCCGGTAAATAACCGCTAAAATAAATACGGGCTTGATTTCTTGCGTTCTCTATTCACCGCAGAGGCAGTGAGTAACAGGAGATTTCGAAGAGAAGAATTATTGAATGAAAGTAATCATCAGGTCCGCAACTTTTTTCGGTGCTTCTTCCATGGGCACATGGCCAATATTGGGTAAGATCTCCATTTGGCTTCCTTTTATATTTTTTTGAAAGAGTGTAGCATTGGCAACTGGTATCAATCCGTCTTTCTCTCCCCAGATGATCAAAGTAGGTGTTGTAATTGTGTTGATTTTTTCCGGCTCGCGTTCAAATCCTTTTTTGAAAATACCCAATACGGCTTTTCTGTTTCCTTCACTGATGGCTACATCATGAAATCTTTCTACCTGTGCATCGGTTACTCTGTTCTTATCAAAATAAATTCCCTCCAGACTTTTGCGTACCAGATATTTGGGTGTGATATATAATAACAGGTTATTGATTACGGGTGTAGATGCAATTTTAAAACCAAGCGATCCCTTTACGTTTAAGTTAGGATAACCGGCTGCATCTATCAGCACCAGCTTAGTTACTTTTTGTGGATTGGCAGCTGTATACTCCCAGGCAATGGCACCACCCAAAGAATTTCCGGCAATCATGCACTGTTTGATATTGCGTTGCAGAAAGAAAGAGTCCAGGAACCGGTTATAATAGGCAAAACTGTATTCGTTGGCAGGATTGGGGCCCGTTAATCCAAAAGCAGGCAGGTCAATACTGATCAGTCTTTTTTTGTCTTTCATAAACAGCACAACACTATCCCATGTATTTAATGAAGACGAAGTACCATGCAATAAGATCAATGGAACAGAATCGTTAGGATTGCCTTCATCACGATAGTGTACCTGCATACCCATTAATGGCAAAAAATGCGAAGCACTATTTGTGTATTTGGGTTTTAGTTTTTCTACAGGAATATCTTTTTCAAATAATACAGCGAGAAAAATAATAACGAGTGCGAACAGGGTAAGCAAAGAATACCCTAAAAATCTGAAGAGTTTTTTCATTGGATCTTTTAAGACAGGAAAGATAGAATGAAAAAAGAATCCCTCATTTTCGAAAAACGAAAGTAATAAGCATTACGCTGAATATTTCACCGCAAAGAAAGCACTAAGCAGTAAGTTTCTGTTTATCGGCGAAAGCGGGCCTGATCACCCAGCTTCTGTGATTTTGTTTTCGGATTACCAGCCAGTAGAAAAAGAAAAGGGTAGTTGCTATCGTTACTGCAGTCATGCTCCATGCAGGTAAAACAGATCTGAGATCTATCAAAAGACCATCATCGGCAAAACTGCCAAAACCAAATAACGCCGGTATGCGAAACCAGTAATAAAAGGAAACGCCGGATGCTGCAAAAATAGCAATGAGTCTTCTTTCCTGTTTGGGATCGAGTATGTTGGATAAAACCGCATACAGAATAAAAGAAACGGCAAAACCCAATAAAGGCATTTCATACGCACCAATCAAACCATTGACGGTTGAAGTAGTTTGATCGGGCACATGAAACCAGCCCCAGATAAATCCGGGAAGTCCACCAATGATCAACAACCCGCTTAACTGTTGCGCAAACGTTTTTTTGGCAGAGGCCGGAGTGATATTGGGTGTTGAATCCGGACAGGGTATCACACAGTTCTGGCATTGATCGCAATGTGCATTGGGTAAGGATAATAAAACATTTCCTCCATATAGTTTTTCAACAGGATGTACCGGACAAAGACCGGAGCACCAGGCGCTTTTCCATTCAAAGAAAAGACCCATGATGGTTCCTGCCAATACCATCGATAGGATCAGAATTCCGGTAGCTAATCCATTGCGATTAAAAACAGCGTGTCGTAATGGAACGATCGTATATAAAACAATTACTCCGATAAGATTCAATACCCCCAGTTGTTCGGCACTCAGTTTTTTTCTTTTTGATAAACCCAGATGTCTTGGCAACAGATTGGTAGTGGCCAGCGGACAAACATTTCGCCACACACCCACCATTACCACAAACAGTGCGGGTGCAACCGGAATTAAAATATTCCAGAACAGCAATAAACCGGCAGATGGTATGAAGAATAAGGCAAATAAAATAGCAGCACCAATCAACCAAACAGAAGCTTGTGCCAAACGCCAGATCAACATGGATTGAGGAGATAATTGATTGCCGGATTTAAATGGCGTAGGGATTACTGACATAGCAAGAAGAGTTGAGAGAAAATAAAATCATGTCTCAACATGGAAATTATAGGAAAGCAAAACCATAAAAGATGATTTATCTCATGTTTTGGGTACCCGTAAATCTGTTTTGCAAGAATTACCAGATGGTTTATAGAAAAATATAAGGGCCTTTTAATAGAGAGATACCTGTGATTTATATAAGGATATCAGCAAATACTATAAGTAGCCACGCTCTTTAATGTTGCAACTTCACATTTCCTCCCGGATAATAAAACAAACTGATAAGTCTGATCAGCTTATTTTTTTCCATTTTTTCCATGGTTTTTATTGTATCAGGATGGCGAATTACATTTTTATGACATAAGTCATAAAAAGCTATGACAACGGTCATTAATAATGCTTATTAAAGGTGCAACATTTGTATCGTAATTAAACGTCCAAACTTCAAAGTTTATACTATGAAAAAATATCTGATCTTAACAATGCTGATTTCCGCTACAGTGTTTTTTATGTATTGCACAAAATCAGCCCAGGTGGTAGCACCGGGTGTTTCAGAAAGCACCAATGAGTTGTTGTCTTATAAAACAACTACAGCCCCAACGATTGATGGTGTTGTGGATGGTATATGGGATAATGCCAAAAAACTCAATGTTACACCAACCGTTCCGGATCCGGGTAACGGATTATTTGCCGGTTATCAGGGTACTACCTATCCTGCCACCGTTCGTTCCATGTACGATGATAAATACATCTACTTTCTGGTAGAATGGGCCGATGTTACCAATAACCCGGTTCAGCCCTGGTATTTTAACCCAACCACCAAACTTTGGGCACAAAGAGGCAATGCCAAAACATATGATGTGAACGGAAACCTGATCAAAGACGGTATGGGCCAGGATCAATTGGCTATGTTATGGAATATTGACAATTCAACGCCCAAATTTGTAACTCAAACCTGTTATGCCAGCTGTCACCTCTTTACTCCTTACAGAAATTTTGCAGGCGTAATGGTGCCAAACAAAAGTGCTAACCACTATACAAATGGTGCAAATGAAAAAATTGACATGTGGTGGTGTCACC
Organism: Chitinophagaceae bacterium; assembly: GCA_947455605.1. GTDB lineage: Bacteria > Bacteroidota > Bacteroidia > Chitinophagales > Chitinophagaceae > Sediminibacterium. The sequence goes on along the minus strand of CANGOX010000078.1, from coordinate 8,852 downwards.
TGAACAAAGATCTGGTTACCAATCAAATGGATGATCAGTATCAGGACTGGGCAGGTGGTCCTTCTGTAACCGATACGGTAGGTGGATCAGGAAATGGCCGCCATGCGGATGATCTGATTCCTCCAACTCCGTTCTCAACTACTTATACCAATACAAACACTAACCTGAGTAATGGTGCGTTCAATAACTCACAAACCTTGAAACTTGATGGAACCGGTGCTTCTGTTTCTGTACCTAAATGGGTAGTTCCTGGTGGAACCGGTCTTCTTTATTATTCAGCTACAGATACTTTACCTGGTGGTAAAGCTCAAAAAATTACTGCAGTAAGCAGCAATGGTGTACTTACCTATGCAGGTGGTAGCATCGATCCAACAGGAGATGCAGGATATCTGGATAATACAACAACAGCAGTGTATGCAGCTACTAAATACATTCCTTCTTTCATTGCTGCACCTTTAACAGGTGGCCGTGGAGATTTTACTGCTACTGGAAAATATACCGGTACCGGTTGGATTCTGGAATTCAAACGTCTGTTGAAAACACCAGATGTGCTGAAACAGGATATTGATTTCACCAGCCTCACTGATCAGCCTTTTGGAATGGCCATCTTTAACAGCTCAAACTATCAACACGGTATCCAACCAAACCTGCTTTTGAAATTTCAGAAATAACCGGTAACCGACTGTTTTACAATAAAACAAAAGATCATGTTACAGAAAAAAACAGCAATATTATCCGGGTTGGTTACGGTTCTGATACTCATCATTGCAGGATGTTCTAAAACGGCTACCATCGTGTTAAATCCGGGTAGCAGTATAACAACTGAGATGAGTTATGCAAAAGATATCACACCCATCTTTGAAAAAAAATGCGCTTTAAGCGGCTGTCATGCATCCGGTGCAAAATCTCCGGATCTTACAACGGCCAATTCCTTTAAGTCGCTCAATGGTGGAAGTTATATTAAAGCGGGAGATCCCGATAACAGCGTACTCGTCTTATGGCTAACAGGAAAAAAATCTCCTGTAATGCCTCTGGGGGCCGGTCCTGACCAGGATATCAATGCAAAAATTTATGCCTGGATCAAACAAGGTGCGAAAAACAATTAAAAAAAACATTATGAGAACATATTTCAAATCATCAAAACAGTTTACCAGCGCCCTCCTCTTGTTTGTGGCCCTTGCAACATGTTTTAGTGAATTGTCAGCCCAGGATTCTACGGCCTCTGCTCCTGTTGTTAAAAAGGCGGCTTACGCAAAGAATACTTTTGATGGCAATTACCTGATAGACAATCAGACTGTGATGGTGCCCATTAAAGGAACCTTTGAATTCGATATCCAACACAGGTTCGGAACAGTAGAGCATGGTATTAAAGACCTGTTTGGTTTATTTGCCAGTGCCAATATGCGTTTAGGTTTTAGCTATGTGGTAAAAAACAATTTACAGGTAGGATTTGGTGCCTCTAACGACAGAATGCAGGTAGACGGCAATGCGAAATTTGCACTGTTGAAACAATCCAGAACCGGATATTCCATGCCGGTAAGTGTTACCCTGTTTGGAAATGTGGTAATGGATACCAGAGCAAAAAATGCATCCTTACCGATCGTTAATTTTTCAGACAGATTAAGTTTCTTCAGTGAAGTGATCATTGCCAGAAAGATCAGTGAAAAATTATCTGTTCAGGTAGCGCCAACGCTTTCTTACTTTAATAATGTAGAAGGATATTATGATACCAAAGGCGATATACAGTCTAAATTCAATAATGCACATGTGGCGATCAGTTTTGCAGGAAGGTATAAACTAACTCCGGGTATGGCTTTAATGGTGAACTATGATCAGCCATTAACCCAGCATCCGATGGATAACCCACATCCGAATATCAGTCTGGGTCTGGATTTCAAAACCAGCGGTCACGAGTTTCAGTTGTTTGCGGGTAACTACGGATCAATCCTTCCGCAGAATAACAGTTTATACAACCAGAACGATTTTACCAAAGGACAATTCCTGATCGGCTTTAATATTTCAAGGTTGTGGAACTTCTAAAATGTTTGTAACTTACTAGGATTGTTAGCCATTTTTTATTCACTAAACAAATCATCGCGATGAAAATCAAATTTTTAACTGTCGTTACCGTTGTTTGTGTAACAGTTGTTGCATCCGGTTTCAGATTCATTCAGCCAAAACCATGGGCTGCACCTGCCGACAAAGCAAAAGCTGCAAACCCGGTAAAGAACGATGCAGCTTCTCAAACTGCAGGTAAGGCGTTATGGTCTACCCATTGTTCTTCCTGCCACGGTAAAACCGGTTTGGGTGATGGAAGCAAAGCAGCACAATTGAAAACACAACCTTCAGATTTTACGAAGGCTGCCTTTCAGGGACAGACTGATGGTTCTTTATACTTTAAAGTATCAGAAGGCCGTGAGGATATGCCAAGTTTCAAGAAAAAAATTCCTGATCAGGAAGATATCTGGAACCTGGTAAACTTTATGCGGAGCCTGAAGAAATAATTTTCATGCGGTTCAACAAAAAAGCCTCCGTTAAAAGAGGCTTTTTTAAATACAGTCGGTCTACAGATCAAATCATCCCAACTCAATTCATACACATGAAAGAGCCAGAAATAAACAGTAAAGAAAAAGACTCCCGCAGAAGCGTTTTGTTCGGGATCGGTATTCTATCGTTGCTTCCCCTGCTGAAGATTGGAAACATTTTCAGTAAAAAATCAAATGTGATCAGCTGTGCACCGGAAACAGAAAAGCGTACGGTGAAAATGCTCACAGAAGATGGAAGATTAGTGGAAGTAGAAGTATCTAAAATGGAAGGTGCCTCAAAAGAGAAGATCTCTCAGAAAGACCTCCTGGTCTTTGTAAAAAAGTAATTGGTAAAACCCCAAAATCAGTCAAATGAAAAGCAACGATACTTCCCGGAGAGAATTTCTTGCTGCCGCGGGATTGCTGGCAACAGCAGCGGTAACCGGATGTGCTACCAAGGAAAATCCCTTTCAGCCAGATGCCGCAGATGGCCTGAAACCTTCTGGCAAAAAAATTAAACTTCTGTCGGTTGACGGCGAAGTAATAGAGGTGGATGAAGCTTTTTTGAAACCGGTTCCACACCTGCCCCCTGTATCTAATGAGCAGGCCCGTATTGGTATACCCGGTAAAAAGTTTGTGATGGTGATAGATCTTTCCCGCTGTAAAAGTGTGAAAGCCTGTCAATCGGCCTGTAATCATGCACACCAGTTGCAGGGCGATCAGAACTGGATCAAAGTATACCCCATGCAGGATGCAGACCATACCGCACCTTATTGGGAGCCCACCACCTGTATGCATTGTGATGAACCCCCTTGTGTGAAAGTTTGTCCGGTAGACGCCACATTCAAACGCCAGGATGGGATCGTATTAATAGACAGCGACAGATGTATCGGTTGCCGTTTTTGTATGGCTGCCTGCCCTTACTCAACAAGGGTTTTCAACTGGGAAGATCCCGGACTACCTAAAGAAGTAGCTGATCAGCCTTACTCTTGTGAAAGCAGTGTTCCGCAGAAAAAAGGAACCGTAGGTAAATGTGATTTCTGTGCAGATATGACACGTCAGGGAGAACTACCACACTGTGTTTCAGCCTGCCCTAATGGTGTATTCATGTTTGGAGATATGATTCAGGACTCTGTAACCAATGGAGCCGAGACCTTCCGTTTCTCCGATCTGATCCGCGATAAAGCCGGTTACCGTTTGATGGAAGACCTGGGAACCAAACCAAGTGTGTATTATCTGCCACCTGTGAACAGGAACTTCCCTTTCAAGAACGATGAGGCAAAACCAGAAGAGAAAAAAAGTTAACCCTAAATTATAAGCCGTGGACACTTTAGCCAAACAACAAATTACAGAAGACCTGTTGCCACAGAAATTTGGCAAACAGGGACAAATATGGGTAGCCTTTTTATCAGTGTTATGTCTGGTAGGTTTTATTGCCTATTGCAGACAATTATCAAAAGGGCTGGTAGTAACCGGGATGAGAGATTATGTATCCTGGGGTATTTATATTTCAAACTTTGTATTCTTTGTGGCCATCAGCCTGGTGGGTTCATTGATCACAGCCGTATTACGGTTAACAGATGTTCATTGGAGTACGCCACTTACAAGGATCGCAGAGATCATTGCGGTGTCTGCTGTAACCTTTGCTTCCATCATCATTATTGTGGATATGGGACGGCCCGACAGGTTTTATAATCTCTTTATACATGGCCGTTTACAATCACCCATTGTATGGGATGTGATCGTGATCACTACGTATTTCTTCATCAGCTTATTATTATTGTATTTCCCTTTACTGCCCGATTTGCAGATACTGCTGAAGTATAAAGAGAAGACCAATAAATATTTATACAAACTATATACTTTTTTAGGTTCGTTCTGGAAGAACACGCCCGGACAGATCAGCATCAGTAACAAAGCGGTGAACATTTTATGTATCACCATTATACCGGTTGCCTTTTCCATTCACACGGTTACGTCATGGTTGTTTGCCACTACGTACCGTCCGGGTTGGGACAGTACCAATTTTGGTGCTTACTTTATTTCGGGAGCTTTTCTGGTAGGAGCCGGTGGTGTGGTGGTAGCTATGTATGTTTTTCGCACACACTATAAACTGGAAAAATATATTACCGACGACCATTTTGATAAGATGGGAAAAGTACTGGTAATGCTTGCCTTATTGTATCTCTATTTTAATGTGAATGAGTTTCTGGTTCCTGCTTTTAAAATGAAAAAACCGGAAGAAGAACATCTGTTGGGTTTGTTCACCGGAGAGTTTGCACCTGTTTTCTGGTTTGCGATCACTACGGCCATGATCATTCCGATATTGATATTGATCTTTAAGAAAGGAAGAAAACCCAAACCTGCTTTCGTTGCCGGATTACTGGTGGTGATCGGTTCCTGGTTCAAACGATACCTGATTGTTACGCCTACGCTCTTACACCCTTTTCTTCCGATACATGATGTGCCTGCCAGCTATCACCATTATTTCCCAACCTGGGAAGAATGGTCAATCGCTATTGGCTCACTCGCCGGTGCCTTGCTGATCATTACTTTTTTTGCAAGGATATTTCCGATCATCCCTATTCAAGAAACCATTACCGAAACAGAAGAACATGAAAAAGCATAATTATCTCTTTCCTGCAATGGTACTTTTCAGTTTGATAAGTATCGCATCTGTGGCGCAGACCGCCGCAAAGAACGCCACGAGGAACGATCTGCTGTTAAGTTTGGGCTATTTCAATACTAATAACCAGACGCAATACCTTTCAGCAAAAGCCAAGACCAAGATCGACGGCAAGTTTCAGATGGTATCCGGCATCAGCCTGAGTTTTTATATTAGCAATGATTCTTCTGCAGCTAATTTATTGGGTAAAGCAGTAACCGATGCAAAAGGCAATGCTTATCTGCTGATACCTCCAGCGGCACAATCTGAATGGAAAAAATCTGTTAAACAAAGTTTTGTAGCCGTGTTTGCTGCTTCTAATTTATATGATGAAACCAAGGCAAATGTTCAGATCGCCAAAGCAAAACTGAAAATCGATACAGCCGCAGATAAAAAAATTACTGTAACAGCACTGGAATTAAAAGACACCAGCTGGGTTCCTGTAAAAGGCGTTGAACTGAAAGTGGCTGTAAAAAGAATGGGTGGCGACCTGAATGTGAGTGAAACGCAAACCTATACCACCGATTCAACAGGAACGATCAGTGCAGAATTCAAACGGGATAGCCTGGCAGGCGATGCCAAAGGAAACCTGGTATTGATCGCTAAAGTAGAAGATAACGATACCTATGGAAATTTTTCCGCCGAACAAACGGTTCCCTGGGGAATTAAAACAGAATATCTATCTGCTTACGATAAAAGAACCCTATTTGCCCGCAGGGGTCATTCACCTATCTGGCTGGAAATAATGGCTTACTCCATTATTGTAGCTGTTTGGGGTGTGTTGATATACCTGATTGGCCAGATGAGAAAGATCAAAGCTTTGGGCGCATAGTTCCCTATCGCCCCGTTAAAATAAGGCGCTGTTTCCACAGTGCCTTTTTCATTTTAAACAGTTAAGTTTAGGTTGTTATTTACCTGATAACTCACTTACTGCTTACCTGATGAAAAAGAAACCTGTTTTTCTTGGCTTGTTATGCCTGCTTGCTGTTGCTGTTCAGGCACAGCAAAACCGCCCCAATATCCTGATCATACTCTCCGATGATCATGCACAACAAACCATCAGTGCCTATGGCAGCAAACTGGCCCAAACACCTAATATAGACCGGATAGCCAAAGAGGGCGCGATCTTCAACAATAGTTTTGTGACCAATTCGATCTGCGCACCCAGTCGTGCAGTGTTGCTTACGGGAAAGTACAGTCACCTCAACGGATTAAAAGACAATTCAGCACAAAGAAGATTTGATGGCAGCCAGCAACAGGTGCAGAAATTATTAGCTGCGGCTCATTATCAATCTGCATGGATCGGTAAATGGCATCTGCAATCCCTACCGCAGGGATTTGATTTCTGGAAGATCCTGCCCGACCAGGGAAATTATTTTCAGCCGGATTTTATCAATATGCCCAATGATACGGTGAGATACAAAGGTTATGTTACAAATCTTATCAGTGATTATTCGATCAACTGGCTGAATAAGCGGGATGTATCATCTCCCTTCTTTTTAGTGATCGGTGAAAAAGCCACACACCGAAACTGGATGCCGGATATCCAGGACCTGGGTGCTTATGATGATCAGGATTTTCCGTTGCCGGCCAATTTTTATGATGCGTATACTAACAGGAAGGCGGCCGCCAATCAGGACATGACCATTGATAAGACGATGGTCTTGAAAAGCGATCTCAAAGTTCGTCCGGATTTTCAGGAAAAAGGTTTGTTTGGAAGACTGAATGCAGAGGAGAAACAGGCCTATCAGCAGTATTACGAGAAGATCGCCAAAGAATACGATGCCGTTAAAAATGACAGCGTTAAACTGGTGAAATGGAAATATGAGCGATACCTGAAAGATTATTTGGCCACGGCCAAATCGCTCGATAGAAATATTGGCCGCATACTTAAGTATCTTGATTCAACAGGTTTAGCAAAGAACACGGTTGTTATATATACTTCTGATCAGGGTTTTTATATGGGCGAACATGGTTGGTTTGATAAACGGTTTATGTATGAAGAAAGTTTGCGTACACCTTTTGTTATGCGATATCCGGGCATGATAAAACCCGGTACCGTTGTAAACAAAATGATCGTTAACCTGGATATAGCACCGTCTGTTTTAGAGCTGGCCAAACTTCCCGTTCCTGCAGATCTGCAGGGAAGCAGTCTGGTTCCACTATTAGGTAAAGCGCCTTTGGTAAAGGCCTGGAGAAGATCCTTGTACTATCATTATTATGAATACCCTGAGCCACATCGGGTGGCACCGCATTTTGGGATCCGTACAGAACAATACAAACTCATCCGTTTTTATGGTCCGCATGATGACTGGGAATTGTTCGATATAAAAAAGGACCCACACGAGATGGTGAACTTGTCTAAGCAAAAAGAATACAAACCACAGATAGATAAACTAACAAAAGAACTGCGCGGATTAATTGAAAAATATAAAGACACGGAAGCCTTACAAATTCTTGATCATGAAAAAAATTAGCACCCTTCTTCTCCTTACTAGCTTACTTGCGTATACTCCGGCAAAAAAGAAAACGGTGATTGTGTGGCAGCCATCCCACCAGACCAATACCGGCAAAGACTTTAGTGAAGCAGCAGTAAGTAATGCGATTGCAGAAGCCGCTATGGCAACCAGGCCTTCCTTTAAAGAATATAAAGTATGGAGTTTTGGGCATAAAGAACTGCATAATGCAGATAGTGGCAGTAACACAATGGTTGCGCATACTTCTGCAGTGGTGGATGGAAAAATATCCGGCTATGCATGGGAATTGCAACAGGCCAATCAACACAAGCCGGATGTATTTATTGCATTACATAATAATGGTGGCACAAAGCGCCATGCGGTATGGGGCTATATACATTATGGAGATGAACACGAAGCCGAGAACCGGGAACTGGCTGCAAGATTGATTGCTGCCATTGCAGCTTCCACAACTTTGGAGAACCGGGGTGTATTGCTGGATAGTACCACCGGTAGAAATGATTACCGCTGCGCCACCACCGGTAAATTATCTTTTTATAGTCTGGATGAACACATCAATACCTCACCCATACGCGTATTGCTTGAGATAGGTGATAATGCCATAAGTCATGATTTTTTGCAGGATCCCGCTAATCAACAAAAGATGGGTGAAGCAATTAAAAAAGCATTAACGAAATGGCTGGAAGAGAGGGCCGTATCAGAAAAATAAAATCTGCATTCACACTGTCTTGATAAATAAGGGTTCTGAAAAAAGGAATATGATTAAAAGAAGAGTATATTCAGTTAATCATTTACGTATGGCAAAAGCAAAAAAAGCGGCACCTAAAAAGAAGCTCATTGCCAAAAAAGAATTAAAACCTAAGGCAATAAAACTCGGCAGCACAGGGAAGGGCAGTGGTTAATACTTTTAAAAAAAAACAACTTATGGCAACAGCAAAGAAAGCAGCACCTAAAAAGAAGGTGGCAACGAAAAAAACCGCAGTTAAAAAAGCAGTCGCAAAAAAGCCACTTAAACTTGGTTCAGCCGGCTCAAGAGGAGGGTAGTTAAAAAATTTGTGTATTCTTCCCTTTAAATATTTGACCCATGGCAAAAGCAAAAAAAGCAGCACCTAAAAAGAAGTTAGCAACTAAGAAAACCACAGTAAAGAAATCAGCTAAAGCAAAACCACTAAAACTGGGTGCGAG
>CANGOX010000077.1 GCA_947455605.1 Chitinophagaceae bacterium | reverse complement strand
TGGAAAAAGAAATCAATTGTTCAAAGGAACTGTTGAACTTTTTGCGACCTACAAGTTGTTGAGTAATTGAGATGATGGTAGTAACTACTTGATTTATAGTAGATAAAACTATTTGTAAAATAAAGATATTGCGTCCAAGGCATCTCCACTTAAGGAGATGTTCTTTATTGAACATCTCCTTTTTTGTTGAATGTGTTGGCTCAGAATTCTTTTTGGTAGAACATGGTTTGTAACGAATGAAGTTCGAGGAGGATGAGCGATGGACTATTTCCTCTTAGTAACTTTTCTCTTTTTCAATTGATCCTCTCTTATTTTTTCAAGATCCACTGCCGAGCATTCTTTGATGAATGGACCTACTATGGTAAGCGGCATTTGGTCAGCAGCAGTGAAATTGATACAGCCTTTCTGGAAACTGGCTTTATTCAGCAGAGCCTTGTATTTCGTGTGAAGTGTTGGATGCATGTAGATGGGCAGGGCATGCAATGAAATATAGTCCTTCATGCTCGCCAGACCATATTTCATCATGCTTTTTCCTTTATAGATGATCATTTCCTTTCCCATCATGGGTTCTATCACAGGGATCACTTTTGAATCGTTTTTGAGAATAGTGGTGTGCAGGGCGGTCAAGAGCTTTTGACGATCTTCCGGCTGGCGTTTGATGAAATCCTGAACTGCTGCATCCATGGCTAAGAATTTAAGGTAAAAATTTTGGGATAAGTAAGATACAATCTCCATCCGGTATTTGAAAGGAATTTACCTAAGCGTTCTGTTTCAGGTTCGATTTTTGGAAAGAATATGGTTGTAACTTCCCTATAAATAAAAGTCCCGAAAACTAAATAACCTTTCAATGAAAAAAGAAGTCTTTGTTACTATGTTTTGTAGTGCACTCACAATGGGGTCCGGTATTTTATCGGCCCAGCAATCTGTTGAAACACAAAAGCCTAACGCTAATTACAAACCTGCATTTGACGGACAGACCAGGGTAAATAAAGCCAGTACATCAACCCCTTATAAGGTGGATAAAATTGCTGAAAAAATAGGAGCACCTTTTGCGATCGTGGCCATGCCTGATGGAAGGCTGATGGTAACCTGTAAGAAAGGCTATATGGAAATTCACGATACCGAAGGCAAACTGATTAAGAAGATCGAAGGCTTTCCTCCGATTGATCTGGTAGGACAGGGAGGGTTACTGGATGTTGCTTTTGATCCTGCTTATACCAGCAATCATATGATCTATTGGACATTTTCAGAAAAATACGGTTCGGGTAACTGTACTTCTGTAGCAAAAGGTAAGTTGAATGAAGCATCCGGTAAAGTAGAAAATGTTTCTATCATATTCAGAGCATTGCCCGCATTAGAAAGTCAATTACATTTTGGATCCAGGCTGTTGTTTGACAAGTTGGGAAATCTTTTTGTAAGTGCAGGCGAGCGCTCCATCATTCCCGGCCGTATGCAGGCGCAAAAACTGGATGCAGGCCTCGGCAAAGTTTTCCATATCACTACGGATGGAAAACCAGTTGCCGGCAATCCATTTATCAATACCAAAGGAGCAATGCCACAGATCTATAGTTACGGACATCGCAATCCACAGGGGCTGGATATAGACCCATCTACAGGTAACCTATGGGAGGTTGAATTTGGACCCCGTGGTGGTGATGAGATAAATCTGATCCGCGCAGGTAAAGATTACGGATGGCCTACTATCACCTATGGAATAGAGTATCCCGGAGAAAAAGTGGGTGAAGGCATACAGCAGAAACCCGGCATGGAACAACCCGTTTATTATTGGGATCCGGTGGTATCACCCAGCGGCATCTGTTTTTATAAAGGCAACAACATACCTGAATGGAAAAACAACCTGTTCATTTCCTGTCTTAGCGGACAGCATGTGGATCGCATCATCATCAAAAACAACAAAGTAGTGGGAGAGGAACGCTTGCTTACCGATAAGAATGAGCGTTTTCGTGATATTACGTATTTAAATGGTACACTGTATACGATCACGGATAATGGCACTGTTTACAGGATCAGTAAAAAATAGGTTTTTTATTTAGCGCAAACAGAAACGTAATGTTTTGTATTCTGTGTTGCTCATTAATCAACTGCTATGAACAGAAACATCATCAGCTGTGCCATCTTATTACTTACGATTTATTGCCAAGCCTCGGCACAGTCTTATGTTCCTGAAAAGAAAAATAAAATGCAGGTGCGGGATGCTGTTGCGGCCAAAGCATTTGCTGTGCCATTGAATAAAGTGAGTTTGCTTAACGGGCCTTTTAAAAAAGCTATGGAAGCGGATGCGGCTTACCTGCTCACGATCGATCCCGATAAGCTGTTGTCTGATTTCAGGAATCATGCAGGGCTAAAAGCGAAAGCTGAAAAATATGGCGGATGGGAAACATCAGGTCTTGCGGGGCATACATTGGGCCATTATTTATCGGCCTGTGCTTTACAATTTACTTCTACCAACGATAAACGGTTTCTCGATAAGGTAAATTATATCGTTGATGAACTGGAACAGTGCCAATCGGCCCGAAACGGCTATCTGGGCGCCATTCCCAAAGAAGACAGTATCTGGGCCGAGGTACAAAAAGGCAATATCCGTTCGCGTGGGTTTGATCTGAATGGTGCATGGTCGCCATGGTACACGGTTCATAAGATCATGGCGGGATTACTGGATGCCTATGTGTATTGCAATAATGAAAAGGCATTGGTTATGCAGAAGAAATTTGCCGACTGGGCTGAAAATCTTTTGAAGGATCTGAATGATGAGCAGATCCAGAAAATGCTGCTTTGTGAATATGGGGGAATGAATGAAGTGCTGGCGAATACGTATGCGATCACAAAAGACAAAAGATATCTCACGCTTTCTTACAAATTTCATGATCGGCGTGTACTCGATTCACTGGCCATGGGAAAAGATGTACTTCCCGGCAAGCATTCCAATACACAGATCCCCAAACTCATTGGCAGTATCCGGCGGTATGAACTTACAGGTAATGCAGAAGATAAAACAAGGGCTGATTTTTTCTGGAACACAGTGGTACAGCATCATACTTATGCTGCCGGAGGTAACAGTAACTATGAGTATTTCGGTCCGGCAGATCAGTTAAGTGAAACACTTACGGAAAATACCATGGAGACCTGTAATACCTATAACATGCTCAAGCTTACAAGGCATCTCTTTGCCCTGGATCCGGAAGCAGGTTATTTCGATTATTATGAAAATGGATTGTATAATCATATCCTTTCTTCCCAGAATCATGATGACGGGATGATGTGTTATTTTGTGCCACTGCGTATGGGCGGCCGTAAACGTTTCAGTAATCCGTTCAATACATTCACCTGTTGTGTTGGGTCGGGAATGGAAAATCACGTTAAATATGGAGAAGCGATCTATGCAGCGGGAGCCGATGGAAGTCTTTATGTTAACCTTTTTATTCCTTCTGAATTGTTGTGGAAAGAAAATAAAAGACAACTAAAGATGGAAACAAGTTTACCTGAGAGCAATCAGGTAGTTGTCAGTTTCACCAATGATGATCCTGTTGCGTATACAGTAAAACTTCGCAAACCAAAATGGGCCGGGGAAGGAACCACGATATTGGTTAACGGCGAAAAGGAAAATATCCGTTCGGATGAAAAAGGATATTTCAATATCAAAAGACGCTGGAAAAAAGGAGATAAGATCTTGATTCAATTTTCGATGTCAGTGTATGCTGTTACTATGCCGGACAATCAGAGCAGACAGGCCTATTTTTACGGGCCTATCTTATTAGCAGGCGATCTGGGTACAAAAGAACCGGATCCCGTGAAAGGAATTCCGGTACTTGTATCCGATGTTACAGATCCTTCAAAATGGATAGCGCGCGATGCCAATCAATTCCAATTTACTTCTCTTAAAGTAGGACAGCCACAGGATATTTCATTCCGCCCTTTTAACCAGGTTAAGGATCAGTATTACAGTGTGTATTTTGATCTGTTCACTGCCAATGGATGGAAAGAGCAACAGGTAAAATATGAGGCAGAAAAATCACGTTTACAGGAGATAGAAAGGTTAACAGTGGATGTGCTCAGGATGGGAGAGATGCAGCCAGAACGTGATCATGAATTTACAGGTGATAGTTATACCGGAGAAGGCCATGGGAAGAAATGGCGTGCTACAAGACAGGCAGGCACTATGGGTTTTGTTTTGAAAGTTGATGCCAATAAGGAAAATGAGATCCAGATGAGTTACTGGGGAATGGATAACAGGGGAAGGGTATTTGATATTTTAGCAGATGGAAAACTGATCGCTACGGAAGACCTGAATAAATACAAAGGGAGTCAGTTCTATGATATCCGTTATCCGGTTCCTCTATCTCTAACGCAGGGTAAGGAGAAAATAACCCTTACACTGAAAGCTTCGGCCGGAAATAGTGTAGGGCCAGTATATGGTACTGTGAGGATGATGGTAAAGTGATAGTAGCTTTTAAAAATATCTATTACAAAGATGATCTTATCAGGAAAGAATATCTTGCATCGAATAGGATACCCTCATGCTTTATCCGGATAAGTTAATAAATGTGCAAGTTGGATTATCACTCTATATGCCGGATCCGGAACTGGTAAAACCTGTATATGAGGAAATGCTTGCGAAAGATGCAACAACTCCTTTTCCTTTCTGGGCAAGGATCTGGCCATCTGCCATTGCTATAACGGCATTTCTGAAAACAGAAACGAATTGGATAGAAGGTAAGCGGGTATTGGAATTGGGTGCGGGAATTGGATTGCCTTCCTTTGTGATGGCCGGGTATGCTGCAGAATTGATCATCAGTGATCATGCAAATGAGGCGGTACGATTGATTGAAAAAAATATTCACTATACGGGACTGCAACATGTGAAAGCTATGCAGCTGGACTGGAATGATTTTCCGGATGATATCACTGCAGAGATATTACTGCTGAGTGATATCAATTATGCCGATGACCAGTTTGAACCTTTACTCATTTTGATCCGAAAATTTTTAGAACAAGGCAGTACCATACTTTTATCTACGCCCCACAGGATCAACGTAAACCCTTTCGTAACGGCGCTTCAGCCCTTTATTCAACGTTCAGTGCTGCAAACAGTGGAGCATATGAATCAGCTGATAGATATACGGATCCTGATTCTTTCATTTTAATTTTATTGTAGGGTTTAAGGAAATTATATCTAGAAATTAGATGTAAAAAATGATAGCATTTCTATTCATGCTGTTTATTATTTTCCTGAATGGCAAAAATGTAAAGTGAACAAAAGAGAACAGCTGGTTCATTAGTGTATTAGATTTTTTCTGTTCCTGTATCACTTCAATACATGCCCGCGTAATAGAAATAAGAGGGTGTTTCTTTAAAAAAATGAGAAAATGCGATGTGTTTTTTTTACACTTTAATATATTTTAAAATAATAACATACATTATTTTTTCAGTAAGGATATCCGTTGTAATCAGTCACTTATGTACCTGATTAATAAATCTTCAATCATAGGAAGATCGATGTCCCAGACAAGGGGGGGCATTCAATCGATTTTATACTGTCAAATAAATCTGTTTAACCGGAGGCTCATTTTCAGTCTATTCTGCATTTTGCTGTATACGTAAACTAACCGGTTTTGGTGTAAAAGAAGAGCTGTTTGGGCACCTCAAGCCGGATATATGGTGCTTTTAAGTATTTGAATAGTGTAAGAAAATACATATTCAAATAAAATGCACTTTAACAATAATTAAATAAAAATTGAAATTTTAGCAAAAAATAATAAATGTTTAATATATAATATTATATGTTATGTGTTTTTTTGTTTTAACATTCCGTTGTATATTGCCCATACCAAAAGTTATTCTAAACTGTCCAAAACCAAACAAAATGAGAAAATTCTTGTCTAGCTTCCTGTTAGCAATGCTTTGCTTTGCTATTACAGGTACGGCTCAGGTAATGACCGTATCCGGCAGGGTAACAGATGAAAAAGGAGTGCCCATTCCTTCGGCATCTGTGGTAATCAAAGGAAGAAAATCGGCGGGCGTTGCAGCCGACGCCTCTGGTAATTTTAAAATTACCGCATCAAAAGGAGCTGTATTGGTTGTTTCCAGTGTAAGCTTTCTCACAAAAGAAGTAGTAGTGGGTACCAGTACTACTGTTAACGTAACGCTTGTTAATGATGCTTCAGTATCTGAAGTGGTGGTAACAGCAATGGGTATCAAACGTTCTGAAAAGGCATTGGGTTATGCCGTTTCTAAAGTTGAACCTACCACTTTGTTACAAAAATCTGAGCCGGATGTTTTAAAAGGTCTGGCCGGTAAAGTACCCGGTGTAGATATCCGTAGCGGTCAGGGTGCGCCCGGTGCTGCTACACGTATCCAGATCAGAGGGGTATCTTCTTTTAATGGAGGTGAGCCTTTGATCGTAGTAGATGGGGTTCCTTACAGTAACAACCTGGTTAATACCACCAGCCCTTTTAGCGGCGGAGGTACCTATGGTTCAGGTTTTGGAGATCTTGATCCAAACGATGTTGAATCAATCAATATCCTGAAAGGTGCGGCAGCTGCTTCACTGTATGGCTCAAGGGCTGCCAACGGGGTTTTATTGATCACTACTAAATCAGGTAACCCAAAGAAAGGCAAGAAGTCTTTGAATGTAACTTATAAAGCTGGTTATAGCATAGAGAAAATTTCAGGTATTCCTGATTTTCAAAACTCATATGGCGCAGGTGCTAACTGGAGAGTTCAGTCATCTAACGGTTCATGGGGTGGCAAATTCGGTGCAGGTGTTATTTATGATGCTACCGGAAATGTGATCGGTACATCAGCATCTGGTGTTGACTCGATCCCGGCAACTACATGGGCAACTATGTTCAACTCTTATCCAGAGCTTTTCCCTAACGGACGTTTGGCTTACAAAGCTGTTCCTAATAACGTATCCTCTTTGTTCAATACAGGTAACCTGTTTGAGAACTCAGTAGGTCTTCAAGGTGGTGAAGGAAATACATTGTTCAATGTTACACTTTCCCGTGTTGACCAGAAAGGATATATCACCAATACAAGCTATAATAAAAATAATATCAGTGTGGGTGGACAAACCAGCATTGGTAAACTCACCATTGGTGCAAGTTTATCTTATGCCAGAACCCAACAGGTAGGTGGTTTTATCGGTCAGGCACAAAGCTTCTTATCACAGTGGGGCCGTACTTATACAATGGCCAGAAACTGGGATATTACCGGATGGCCTTCAGAAAACAGGGCCGGTGCGCAGATCGGATTTAATGATGGACAATATACCAACCCTGTATGGGCTGCCTTCCACAACGTGATCACTTCTATTGATGACCGTTTGGTGGCCAATTTCAGGGCTTCTTACAAATTCAATAACCGATTCAGAATTGATTACACCGGTGGTGTGAACAGTTATGCACTTTACAGAGACCAGATCATTGATAAATCTTCTCTGGGAAGCAGTGATAATACCTTAGGTAATATTACTGAGGTTGTGAGCAGAACACAGGAGATCCAATCAACGATCGTAGCGATCTATACACCGAAAATTGCACAGAACTGGAACTTGGATGTGAAAGTTGGTAATGATATCAACCAGCGGATCTCACGTGGACAAACCGTTTACGGTGTTAACTTTGTAATCCCTGGTTTGTTTAATCTTACCAATACCTCTACACAAAGATTCAACGCAGATAACCAGTCAAAAAGAAGATTGGTTGGTTTCTTTGGTGATGCATCATTGGGTTACAGAAATTTCGCGTTTCTTAACTTAACCGGAAGAACGGATCTGACTTCTACGCTTCCGTATAAAAATGCTACATATTTCTATCCGGGTGTTTCTACCTCACTGGTTTGGACCGACGCATTTAACCTGAAATCCAAAGTACTGGATTATGGTAAGATCCGTGCCGGTTTTGCAAAAGTGGGTAATGATGCTGCACCGGGTAATGGTGAAGCGATCTTTGGTTTGAATGCTGCTGGTTTCCAGGGACAATCGCTGGCATCGAGGGGTAGTTCAAGCTACGATCCAAATCTTACTCCTGAGTTTACAGGTGAGCTGGAGCTGGGTACTGAAATGCGTTTCTTTAAACAAAGAATTGGAGTGGAAGTTACCTGGTATGATAAAAGGTCTACTAACCTGATCTATGCGATCGGTTTGCCTAATACTACCGGTTATACTTCATTCTATACCAACCTTGGTGAGATCCGCAATACAGGATGGGAAGCATCCCTGGATCTGAAACCGGTTATTACCCGCGATTTTCAGTGGGATATCAGAACCATCTTTACTAAAAACCAAAATACCGTAGAGAAACTGGTTAACGGTCTTACCAGAGATATCATTGGAGGTTTCAACTATATTGAAGCAGGTTTTCCTTATGGTTATTTAAGAGGTGGACGTTCTGCCCGTACAGACGATGGTCAGTTATTGATCAACCAGACTTCAGGTATGCCTTATGCAGATCCTAACGCAGGTATGGTTGGTGATCCGAATGCAAAATACAAACTGGGTATCACCAATAACTTCTCATACAAAGGATTTCAGTTGAGTGTTCTATGGGATATGACCAAAGGTGGCAATTTCTACTCTGAAACCATCAGCAGTATGTTAGGTAGAGGTGTAACCATGGATACCAAGAACAGGGAGAAAAGTAATGTGATCGAAGGTGTGTATGCAAACGCAACCCCGGTTCTGGGTGCAGATGGTCAGAACCATTATACACCATTACTGGTAGGCGGTAAGACAGTGCCTAACCAGACAAAAGTTACCACCAATGACCTGTTCTTTACAAATGGTACCGGTGCAAGCTTTGCAACCAACGGTGCATTTGAATATGCTGTATTCGATGGTACGGTTTATCGTTTAAGAGAAATCAGTTTGGCGTATAGTGTTCCTGCAAAAATTGTAAGCAAGCTCAAATTAGCTGCCGTTACAATTTCTATCAGTGGCCGTAATTTATGGTACCTGGCACCAAACCTGCCTAAGTACACCAATTTTGATCCGGATATCAACTCATTGGTATCAGGTAATGCTCAGGGTGTTGAAACAGGTGGTGCACCGAGTTCAAAAAGGTACGGTATCAACTTAAACGTAACTTTCTAATCATCATACGAAAATTTTTAAATTATGATAAGGAATAAACATTTTATATATTCTATTACAGCGTTGGTAATGCTTGCAGTTGCTGTTACAGGCTGCAAAAAATTTCTCGATGTAAATAAGAATCTTAACAGCCCTACCGCAGTGCCGGTGGCCTTGCTGTTGAGCAACTGCGAATTGGGTATTGCCAATAACACGGCATTAGGTACCGGTTTGGGCAGTACTATGTCGGTATATGTTCACCAGACAACCGGTCGGGTAGGTGCAGACAGGTATGGTGCAGGTTCAGCCGGATGGGAAGGCCTGTATACCAATATTGCCAACCTCAATGTAATTATCAAGCAGGGAACTGCTGAAACCCGTTATACTTATGCAGGGATCGCTAAGATCTTAAAGGCCTATGCTTTTAGTATCCTGGTGGATGTATATGGCGATTGTCCTTTTTCTGAGTTCGATCAATTCGAAGCAGGAATCAAACAGCCAAAATTTGATAAAGGCTCTGATATTTATCCGCAACTGATCAAATTGATCGATGAGGGTATTGCTGATATCAATAACACTGCACCCAATGCATCAAAACCTGCAGGTGATGATTATATCTACAAAGGAAATACCACTAACTGGATCAAAGCAGCCAATACCCTTAAACTGAAACTGTATACACAGGTAAGATTGGTACAGGATGTAAAAGCACAGGTAGCTGCTTTATTGGCTAGCCCTGCTTCTTTGATCAATTCTCAGGCAGAAAGCTTTATGATGCCTTATGGCGCATATGGTACAACAGATGACAGACACCCAGCTTATGGCGATTATAATGCTACACAGCGTGGTGGTCAGTTGTTCAGCCCATGGTTATATGAGATCATGAAAGGTAGAAACACGAATATTTTATTCAATGCGCAAGATCCCCGGATCCCTTATTATATCTACAACCAAAAATCAGCAACCGGAGCTCCTGAAAACTGTACCGAATATCGTGATGGTGGATTTATTACCATTCTGTTCGGTTCAAACGGACCTTGCCGTGATGGTTCAAACAGCGCAACCTATTCGTTGTTAGGTGTATATCCTGCCGGTGGCCGTTATGAAGATAATGGTGCAAAAACCATTACTACTCTCGGTGCGATCAATGCCGGAACAGGTGCATTGCCTCACCAATTTATAACGTATGCAGACCGTCTGTATCTGGAAGCTGAACTGATCAATGCAGGATTGGTTACCGGTACAGAAGCCACTGTGTTCAGTAAAGCCTTAGATGAGTCTTTCAACCAGATGGATTATATCATCACTAATTTTGTTAAGCCATCTTCTGCAGGGGCAGCACAAACAGTACCTCTGATTGCACCACTTGCCGCTACTACCACATACAAAACAGCTGTAATGAATGCCTTTAATGCAGGAACTGCTGCAAAGCGATTAGAATTAATCATGACAGAAAAATGGATCAACAGAATTGAGAATCCGGTGGATAGTTATACCGATTACAGAAGGACGAAATATCCTGTTCTGTTCTCTCCGGCACCGATTGGAACAGTAACTACTGTTCTGGGTCCTGACGGAAAAATCACACCGGTATCATGCGACAGAGCGTATCCATGGTCTTTACCATTCAGTACGAACGAGATCGCATTGAACTCAAGTTCTCCGCCACAAAAAGTACCTGAATCTTATAAAGTATTCTGGCAGCCTTGATCGATATATTCTTAATGATATATTACTAAAAAAATTTACAGATTATGAAAATTAGAAAAATAAGCATATTACTCGCCCTGTCCTTTGGAGCTTTTATAGCTTTCACGGGATGTAAAAAGGACGATGGTGCCATCAGGTCGAGTGTTACCATTAATGAGATTCCAACTATTTCTACCAGCGTTGATGCATCCGGTTCACAGGCAATTGACCTTTTGAACATTGCGTCTTTCTCCGGTAAATTCAACGTGGCTCTTTATTTTGCCGGTGCAGCTGCACCATCAAAAATTGATATCGTTGTAAGAAAGAACGGCTCTAACGCAAATGTGAAACTGTATAAAGCAGGAGTAACTACTTTCCCGAGCAGTTATACCGTTACTGCTGCTGATATTGCAACACTTTATGGTGTAGCAGTAGCTTTGGGCGATACCTATGATTTTGCTCCGGATATTTATGTTGGTGATAGAAAATTTGAAGCATTCCCAACCGTAGGTGCAGGATCAGGTGCCGGCCCGGTAGCACAGCCACTGTATAGTGAGTTTGCCCGTTTCGCAGCCATTTGCGCTTATGATCAGGCTATTTATCAAGGTGTATTTAACGTAGTATCTGATGGCTTTGGAGATTTTGTTCCTGGTCAGGCTGTAACCATTACCAAGATCAGTAATACCAGTTTCTCATTTATTGATCCTTATGTAACAAGCCCGCTGCCTATCATTGTGAACGTTAACCCACTGAACAATCAGCTGTCAATTGTAAAACAGAAGATCGGTAATGCGTTTACCTGGAACCTGGCTTACACCAATCCAAATATGGCGGTTGCAGCAAGTTCTGCCAGTGTAGTTGCACCATGCAGCAAAACAATTACCCTTAGTATTACGTATACGGTTGACCAGGGATCATTTGGTGCCTATACTTTAATATTAAAGAAACCATAGCAGATCCTGATCTATTTGCATCATTGGTTTTTGCTTCTTAGTAATTATCCATTGATAGAAACCTTTACAAAACGCTCCTCGATTGAGGAGCGTTTTTGTTTTTCAATTGTCTGGCCATTCAACATGCCTCCTGAAACTAAAAGCACATATACATGCAAAAGGATCGTGGGTGTTTGAACATAGATCGGTTGGGATGAATTTTTATGTGAATAAGTAAATCAATGCAATGGAAGACAATTCCCTTAACAAAAATTAGATTTGGTTAGAACCATAAATTCTTGCCATGAAAAGATTTTTGTTGCCTGCTCTGCTTTGCATATGCATGAGTAGTTTTGGACAGAATCCTCCGGCTGGTGTTAATACGGCCGAACAGGATCATAAGCATATGATGGATCAATTGGGTATCCGCAAATTGCGGCCCGGTCCAAGCGGAAATGAATCTGCGCCGAATCACGCGAATTATGATGAAGCATTGGCCAACCCTTTTCCGGATCTGCCTGAATTGCTAACGCTGAAAAACGGAAAGAAAGTGACAAGCCCTGACATGTGGTGGAAACAACGCCGTCCGGAGATCGTTGAAGATTTTGAAAAGGAAGTGATTGGCCGGGTTCCCAAAAATGTACCTAAAGTAAACTGGGAGCTGAAAATAACGGATAATGAACGTATTGGCTTTTTACCGGTGATCGCTAAGAAACTGATAGGGCATGTAGACAACAGTGCTTATCCGGGTATTAGTGTAGATATTAAAATGATCTTGGTAGTACCCGCCAATGCAAAAGGACCTGTGCCGGTACTGATGATGTTTGGTGGCGGTAACAGTTTACCGGCACCTGCCCAACCGAATGCCGAAGCGATGGAGAAACTGAATGAGTCGATGAAAGCATTGATGATCAAAAATGATCCTTCACTGAAAGCCATCTTTGATCAGTATCCTGCGTATACTCCGATCGTAGCCGCAACCCCGGCAGGTGGATTTGGTTTTGGTGCCCCACAAACTCCACCCGGACAGGATCCACCCACCACCCAGCAATTGATCGCGGCAGGTTGGGGATATGTACAGATAGATCCTGCAAGTATTCAGGCAGATAATGGTGCAGGATTAACCAAGGGCGTTATAGGATTGGTTAATAAAGGACAACCACGTAAACCCGATGATTGGGGCGCTTTGCGTGCCTGGGCATGGGGTGCTGCACGAGCGCTGGATTACCTGGAAACTGAACCAATGGTAAATGCAAAACAGGTAGGCATAGAAGGGGTATCACGTTATGGTAAAGCGGCTTTGGTTACCCTGGCATTTGAAGAACGTTTTGCCATGGCATTGGTAGGCTCTTCAGGAGAAGGAGGTGCCAAACTCCACCGGCGTAATTTTGGAGAAGCAGTAGAAAGTCTCACAGGTGGTGGAGAGTATCATTGGATGGCCGGAAACTTTTTGAAATATGGTACAGCTGAATCAAACTTTGGTTCAAAGAACGCCGGCGACCTGCCTGTTGATGCGCATGAACTGATCGCATTGTGCGCACCACGACTTACTTTTATCAGTTATGGAGTGCCGGAGCAGGGCGATGCCAAATGGTTAGACCAGCAGGGAAGTTATATGGCCACGGTTGCAGCAGGAGAGACTTTCAAATTATTGGGCGCCAAAGACCTGGGCGTATCCAACGATTATAAAACAGAAAAAATGCCACCTGTTCTTACCGGCTTGCTCAATGGTGAGCTGGCCTGGCGACAGCATGCAGGCGGCCATACTGATGCACCCAATGTGAAATACTTTATTGAATGGGCCAGTAAAAAAATAGGCCATCCTTTACCTGGCGCCAGATAGCATTCATGCATTCAGTAATGGTATTCCGATAGATACCCTGATATATACATACTGAAATATCGATAAACTTTCTCTTGCCACCTTAACGTCCTGGAAATGAAAATTTGCAGGACGTTTTTTAATTCAGCGGGTTGCTGCTTTCTTGCTTGCAGCATACCAGGTAGTGGCTATTAAAACAACAATCAGAACAGATGAAAAGCAGAAAAAGTAACAAATGAATTTTGAAATGAAAATTACTTTGGATCTATCCGATCCTTGTTCCTCTGTTCCTTGTTCATCAGTTCTAATATTCTATTTCCCTTTCATCCACAGCGGCTTTTCTTTTTTCAACTTTTTGAATACAGGACAATCTTCTGAATGTGCTCCTCCTAAAAAGCCGATACTCATTAAAAATTCGTTCACAATTTCGCCACCTGTAAAACGGAATGTTTTCTTAAACAGTTTTACCCATTCTTCCTTGGTCTTTGGATGATGAAACTCCAGCCATTTTTCAAATGAGCCAAACTCTTCCTGAAGCAACAGGATCGTTTTTGCATTTTCGATGGCAGCGTTAATTTTTAATCGGTTGCGGATGATACCCGCATCTGCCATCAAACGATTAAAATCCTTCTCGGTATAGGCAGCTACTTTTTTGATCTGGAAATTGTGATAGGCTTTACGGAAACCGGCTTCTTTTTTCAGAATGGTTTCCCAGCTCAGTCCGGCCTGGTTGATCTCCAACACGAGCCGGCAGAACAGCTCATTATCGTTGTGGATAGGAAATCCATACAAATGATCGTGGTAAGCTTTGTGAAGGGATTTTCTATCCCCGGTCATGGTTTCTATTGCGCGGCAGTAAGACATAGTAGTAATAGGTTAAAAACTAAATTAAGGTAATGAATCTAATAGCGTTTAACTTTATTCATCCTTTATTTCCGGTAAATTTTTATCTGTAAAGTATGCATATGATTCGCCGTTTTTCATTTTTTGCGTATCGGTTTAGTCTGGTTGGAATGTTTTTGCTAAGCATGATTCCTCTCCTTATAAAAGCACAACAGAAAATTGACAGAAAGGCATTAGCTGAAAGGCATACGGTTGTTGTAAAGACAATGGATCCGCTTTCGTCACTCTCTGTGGGTAATGGCGCATTTGCTTTTACAGCAGATATTACGGGGTTACAGACCTTTCCGGAATATTACAAAAAAGGAGTACCTGTGGGAACCCAATCGGAATGGGGTTGGCATAGTTTTCCCAACCCGGAAAATTTTATGGAGGGAGAATCTTTACAGGAATATTCGCTGGAAGGGAAGAAGATCACTTACGCCACACAACCTAAAGAACCCAAACGAAAAAAAGAGGCATCCGATTATTACCGGATCAATCAACACCGATTGCAGTTAGGAAATATCGGGTTAGAGATCCGTAAGAAGGATGGTTCGTTAATAGAACCAACCGATATTCAGAATATCCATCAGTCATTAAATGTATGGAAGGGAGAGATCAACAGTTATTTTACAGTAGAAGGGATACCGGTTACCGTAACCACTTATGGTAACCAGGAGGTGGATGCGATAGCGGCAAAGATCAGTTCACCGCTTTTGGAACAAGGAAGATTGCAGGTAAGGATCCGTTTTCCTTATCCAACGGGCACTTTTGCAGATGAGGGTGCTAATTATACTGCGGAGGAGAAGCACAGATCGATTTTGATTGCCGCTTCTCAGAACAGTGCCATCCTCAAACATACACTGGATACAACGAATTATTATGTGCATGCATCGTGGCAGGGTAGTGCATCGGTTAGAGAAAAATCAACTCATTATTTTTTGATCAATCCGGGTAAACAAAAGGATTTTTCATTCGGGATATTGTTTTCTCAACAGTCAAAAAAATCAGCCCCGGGGTATATGGCTACCCAAAGCAGTAGTGAAACCGGATGGAAAAAATTCTGGTTATCCGGAGGAGCTGTAGATTTTTCAGGTAGCACCGATCAACGTGCATTTGAACTGGAAAGACGTGTGGTGCTTTCTCAATATCTCACAAAAATTCAATGTGCGGGCAATAATCCGCCTCAGGAAACCGGACTAACTTATAACAGCTGGTATGGCAAACCCCATATTGAAATGTTATGGTGGCATGCTGCGCATTATGCATTATGGAACCGGACGGATCTGTTGGAAAAAAGTTTGAACTGGTATTTTACCGCCGCCAAAGGAGCCAAAGCCATTGCCCAAAGACAGGGCTTTGAAGGAATGCGCTGGCAGAAGATGACCGATAATGAGGGTAGGGAAGTGCCTTCATCCGTTGGTGCTTTTTTGATCTGGCAACAGCCACATCTGATCTATCTGGCAGAGTTGGTTTATCGAAACAGGAAGGACAAAACGATCCTGGATAAATACAAGAACCTGATTTTTGCCACAGCCGATTTTATGGCATCGTTTCCAACGTATGATACAGTGAACGACAGATACAATCTGGGTAAGGGCCTCATTCCTGCACAGGAATGTTTTGAAGCGAAGACCACTTATAATCCTACCTATGAATTGGCATACTGGAGTTGGGGATTACAAACGGCGCAGGCATGGAGGGAAAGATTGGGGTTGAAACGAAAAAAAGATTGGGACCTGATCATTCAGAAACTGGCTCCGCTTCCCCAAAAAAATGGGGTGTATCTGGCTACAGAAAGTACACCGGATTGTTATGCGGCAGACAGTAAATACAAAATAGACCATCCTGCGGTGCTGGCTGCGCTTGCAACGATCCCGCCAAGTAATCATCTGGATACGGCAGTGATGCACAGAACCTATACGCTGGTGGATCAGGTATGGAACTGGGATCATACCTGGGGTTGGGATTTTCCATTAATAGCCATGACGGCTACACGGCTTAACCAGCCATCATTGGCGCTGGATGGACTATTTAAAAATATCAAAACCAATACTTATCTGGCCAATGGCCATAATTATCAGGATGACAGGTTAACCATTTACCTGCCCGGAAACGGTGGGTTACTATCGGCTATAGCTTTAATGTGTGCAGGGTATGATGGATCTAAGATTGCAAACCCGGGGTTTCCGAAAGACGGTAGCTGGAAAATAAAATGGGAAAACCTGCGGCCTATGTTTTAAGGGTAACGAATACGATTTCGTTCTTAAATAGAGGGCTAGTGGCTATTGATTGCAGATTGGTTAATATCTTTAAATCATGGTAAGCCCTAATATATTTTAGACAGGCTGTATTAAAATAAGGATGGAAAGATCAAGCGGATGATTATGAAAAGTGAAGGTGTGCAATAAAAACGTGTATTTTTTTAATTTGCAAAGTATATGAAAAGAAGAGCCGCAATCAAAGGTCTGGCAGGGGCAATGGCCTCTGTGTATTTTTCTAAAGCTTTGGGCAATGGTTTCCCCCAGGCCCCGGTATCTTACAAACCTGAATGGAACTCGTTAGCGCAATATCAAGTGCCTGATTGGTTTCAGGATGCAAAGTTTGGTATGTGGGCACACTGGGGACCGCAATGTCAACCGGAACGAGGCGATTGGTATGCGAGGGGAATGTATCAGGAAGGTTCTGATCAGTATAAATATCACATTGAAAAATACGGGCATCCCTCAAAGTTTGGTTTTAAGGATGTGATACATGAATGGAAAGCAGAAAATTGGAATCCGGAAGAATTGGTTTCGCTGTATAAAAAAGCAGGTGCAAAATATTTTGTAGCACTGGCAAACCATCATGATAATTTTGATCTGTTCAATAGTAAACACCAGCCATGGAACTCAACCAAACAGGGGCCTAAGAAAGACCTGATTGGTGGATGGGCAAAAGCTGCTAAAAATAATCAACTTCCTTTTGGCGTAAGTGTACATGCTTCTCATGCGTGGAGTTGGTTGGAAGTGGCACAACGCTCAGATAAAAATGGTCCTTATGCAGGTGTTCCATACGATGGAAGAATAACTGCTGCTGATGGAAAAGGTCAATGGTGGAATGGATATGATCCGCAGGAACTGTATGCACAAAATCATCCGTTGAGTGAAAATAGTTTTGATAACGGATCGATCCACAAACAATGGAGATGGGGTAATGGAGTAGCGGTGCCCACAAAAGAGTATTGTGAAAAATTCTATAATCGTGTGATTGATCTGATCGATCAGTATGCTCCAGAGCTGGTTTATTTTGATGATACGGCATTGCCTTTGTGGCCGGTAAGTGATGCCGGGTTACGTATCGCTGCTTATTTCTATAATAACAGTATCAGAAAGCATGGGAAACTAAAAGCAGTACTGAATGGCAAAGTACTGGATGAGCTGCAACGCAAATGCATGGTATGGGATATTGAGCGTGGGCAAAGCAACCAGATAGAACCTTTTCCCTGGCAAACTGA
>CANGOX010000076.1 GCA_947455605.1 Chitinophagaceae bacterium | reverse complement strand
GTCGTCAATCGTGAGTTGCGAGTAAAGAAAACGCTGCTCACAACTCACGATTGACGACTCACGAAAGCGTAAAAACTAACAAAAGTGAGCATCGGGCACCGATCATTCATCCACCCTAAAAACCGCTTAACACAAAATTAATGAAAAAAATCGCTTGGAAACTTAAGTTACGAATAAAGTTTCCATAGTTTTGCCTCCCTTAAGAAGAGAATATGGAACCACAGGATAGAATTGCAATTAAGGCGCACGAGCTGTTTATGCGTTACGGCATACGCAGTGTGAGCATGGACGAGGTGGCTAACCACCTGGGCATGAGCAAGAAGACCATTTACCAGTTTTATGCCGATAAAGATGCATTAGTGGAAGATGTGATCGATCTGCAGATCAACGCAAACCAGTCTGAATGCAATATGCACAAACTGAAAAGTGAGAATGCGATCCATGAAATATTCATGGCGGTGGATATGATGCTGGAAGTATTGACCAATATCAACCCCAATGTGATCTTTGATCTGGAAAAATATCACCCGAAAGCCTTTAAGAAACATACAGAGTTTAAAAATAAATTTCTATATACCATCATTAAACAGAACCTGGATCTGGGTAAGGAACAGGGTTTATACAGAGAGGATATCAATTCAGATATCCTGGCAAGGTTCAGGCTGGCATCCACTTTCCTGATCTTTAATCCGGAACTCTTCCCACAAGGAAAACATAGTATCTCGGCCATTATTAATGAAATGACTGACAACTTTTTATATGGTCTTGCCACAAACAAAGGACAGAAATTAATTGAAAAATACAAGCAACAAAGATTAAAAACCATAACCGCATGAAAAACAGAGGACCCGAAAGAATGGTATGGCTGCTATGCCTCGTATTAATAGCCGGCACAGTTACTGCACAAACTACAACGCATGAATTTACGATTCAGCAGGCAGTGGACTATGCCCGAAAGAACAATGCACAGGTAAAGAACGCATTGTTGAACATACGAGCCCAGGAGCAGACCAACCGCGAAATTACTGCCGCAGCCTTGCCGAATATTAATGGCAATGTGGGCATTACAGATTATATAGACATCCCTACCTCCCTGTTACCCGGAGAGATCTTCGGTCAACCGGCAGGAACCTATATACCTGTAAAATTTGGTACCAAGTATAATTCAACAGCCAGCCTGCAGTTACAGCAGACACTGTTTGACGGTCAGGTATTTATTGGTTTACAGGCAAGGGCCACTTCTATTCAGTTCCAGACCAAGAATATGGAAGTAACCGAAGAAGCCATCAAGACAAATATTTACAAGATCTATTACCAGTTGGTATTAAGCAAAACACAGATCAATTTGCTGGATGCCAATATTGCCCGTTTGGAAAAACTGAAGCACGATGCCAATGAGTTGTACAAGAACGGTTTTGCCGAAAAACTGGATCTTGATAAAATTTCTGTGCAATTATCCAACCTGCAGACAGAAAAAACAAAAGCACTCAACAGTATCTCTATTGGTTATCTGGGATTAAAAACACTGCTGGGTATGCCGGTAAAAGATAGTCTGGTACTGGTTGATCAGATCACCGACGAACAGGTAAAAGAAGATTTTTCAAACGATACGGCCTATCAATATTCTGATCGCAAAGATTTTCAACACCTCTCTTTGGCCAAAAAGCTGAATGAGTTTAACATCAAACGCTACCAGTTAAGCAGTTTGCCTACACTGGCACTCAACGGAACGTACAGTAAGAATGCACAACGTAATCAGTTCAATTTTTTTGGTAAAGGTGATTGGTTCACTACCTCATATATTGGTGTAAACCTTTCGGTTCCGATCTTTGGTGGTTTTGCCAGAACAGCAAGGGTAAGCAGGTCGAAAATAGAATTGAAACAGACAGAAAATCAATTAGACAACCTGAAACTCTCTATTGATGGTGAAGTGGAACAGGCTAAAATCAATTTTAAGTCATCATTGGCTACTATGGGTTTTCAGAAAGAGAATATGAAACTGGCAGAGAATGTTTATAACCAGACCAAAAAGAAATTTGAAGCCGGTACCGGATCCAATACAGAGATCACTGCTGCACAAACAGACCTGGTAACTGCACAAACCAATTATATCAGTGCCTTATACAGCGCCATCATTGCCAAAGTAGATTATTTAAAAGCAACCGGAAAATTATAAATCATACCAAACAAAACATAGTTTATGCAAAAGATAGTAAACGTATTTTTTCTGACAGCCGCCCTCACGATCGCATCATGCGGTGGTGGTAAAAATGAAGCTGGTTCGCTTGCTGATAAAAAAGCCGAAGTAGAAAAGCTGAAAAAAGAACAACTCAGCCTTGCTGAAAAGATCAAAAATCTTGAAACAGATATTGCCAAACTGGATACTGCTGCTGTAAAAGAAGATGTAGCCAAACTGGTAGGTACTACACCGGTAACCACACAGAATTTTGTGCATTCGATAGATCTGCAGGGAAGGGTGGATGCAGAAAACATTTCTTATATCTCTCCCCGTTTAGGTGGCGGTCAGGTAAAAGCTTTGTATGTAAAGAAAGGTGACTACGTAAAGAAAGGGCAATTATTAGTGAAACTGGATGATGCGGTTATGAAACAACAGGTTGCCGCAGCCAAACAGAATACAGAGACCCTGAAAACACAATTGACTTTTGCAAATGATATATATAACCGCAGAAGCAATTTATGGAAACAGGGCATTGGTTCTGAAATAGAACTGATCTCTGCCAAAACAAATGCAGAAACCTTACAAAAACAGATTGCCGGAGCAGAAGAAAATATTAAGACCCTGCAGGAGCAAATGAATGCCTATAATATTTACAGCGATGTAGAAGGCGTAGCGGATGAAGTGAATGTACGCGTAGGTGAATTGTTTACCGGTTTCTCAGGAACCTTACCGCAGATCAAGATCGTAAATACTTCTTCTTTGAAAGTATTGGTAGATGTACCTGAGAATTACAGCGGTAAAGTAAAACAGGGTTCTTTGATAGTAGTAAGCCTGCCTGATATTGACAAAGTATTCAACACAAGTGTTTCTGTTTCCGGTAAGACGATTGATCCTAACAACCGTTCATTCCGTATTGAAGCAAAACTTCCTGCAGATGGCGCCGTTCGCCCTAACCAGATTGCAATGGTAAAGATCCAGGATTATGCAGCGCCTAATGCCATTGCCATTCCGGTGAATACAGTAGGTACCGACGAGAAAGGAAAATATGTGTATGTAGCGGTAACAGAAGGCGGCAAAGTGATTGCCAGAAAAAAAATGATCACCATCGGTGAACTTTATAACCAGGTAGTTGAAGTGAAAACCGGTTTAACTGCAGGTGAACAACTGGTTACCGAAGGGTATCAGAATATTTATGACGGACAGCTGTTGAAAACAGACCTGAAGAAGTAATTAGTAATTAATAATTAGTAGTTAGTAATTGAAGGAATATAAAACAGGTTTTATTTACTAACTGCTAACTACCCATTACTAATTAAAACCAAAGCCGATTATTTAAAAAATATATTATGCATCCATTTATAGAAGGTGTAGCCAAAAAATTCAAACAGTTCAAACCATCAAGTTGGGCTGTTGATAACCGTACGGCTATATATGTTATCACCATCCTGATATCTCTCTATGGGCTTAACAAGTTCAATACTTTGCCCAAAGAGCAGTTTCCGGATATTGTAGTACCCACCATTAGTGTGAGTACCGTGTATTTCGGAACCTCTCCCAAAGACATGGAGAACCTTGTAACCAGGCCGATAGAGAAACAACTGAAAGGTATCAGTGGCGCCAAAGTAAAGAAGATCCAGTCTACTTCGCAACAGGATTTTTCTTTGATCATTGTTGAGTTTGATACCGATGTAAAAACAGAAGTAGCCAAACAGAAAGTAAAAGACGCGATAGACAAGGCACAGACCGACCTGCCTACCGATCTTACCCAGTTGCCCAATATTCAGGAATTCGATTTTAGTGAAATGCCCATCATGTATGTGAATGTGAGCGGTGAGTATGATGGAATGACCCTGAAAAAATTTGCCGACAAACTGCAGGATCATTTTGAAGAACTCACAGAAATTAACCGTGCCGATATTGTGGGGGCCCCTTTAAGAGAGATCCAGATCAATGTAGATCCTTTTAAAATGCAGGCAGCAAAACTGTCTTTCACCGATATCGCCAATGCGATCAGTTATGAGAACAGGGATATCAGTGGCGGATTGGTTGAAGTGGGTGAAATGAAAAGAACCATCCGTGTAAAAGGACAGTTTACCTCTGCACTGGATATGCAGAACATTATCGTAAAGAATCTTCAGGCAGCTCCGGTTTACCTGAAAGATGTGGCAGAGATCATTGATACCGTAAAAGAAACCGAAAACTATGCACGTCTCGACGGTAAGAATGTAGTTACCCTTAATATCATCAAACGTAGTGGTGAGAACCTGATCAATGCAGCGGACAAGATCCATGCCATTGTAGATGAACTGAAAGAGAAAAAAGAATTGCCTCCGGATCTGAAGATCGTGATCACCGGCGACCAGAGTATTAAAACAAAAACATCTTTTAACGACCTTGTTAATACCATTGTAATCGGTTTTATTCTGGTATTACTGGTGTTGATGTTCTTTATGGGTGTAACCAATGCCTTCTTTGTGGCATTGAGTGTACCGTTAAGCGTATTCGTAGCCTTCCTCTTCCTGCCGGCGGCAGATTATATTGTGGGCACACATGTTACCCTGAACTTCATCGTACTGTTTGCCCTCCTGTTTGGATTGGGAATTATTGTGGATGATGCGATCGTGGTAATTGAAAACACACACCGGATCTATAATAACGGTAAAGTAAGGATCGAACGTTCGGCCAAAGAAGCCGCAGGAGAAGTGTTCATACCGGTAATGGCCGGAACACTTACCACACTGGCGCCCTTCTTCCCGCTACTGTTATGGAAGGGGATCATTGGTAAATTCATGATCTACCTGCCAACCATGTTGATCCTTACCCTGGCGGCATCTCTGATCGTTGCTTTTATCATCAACCCTGTTTTTGCGGTGAACTTTATGAAACCCGACGGAAGGGAATTTGATGAACCTAAGAAAACCATTTTCAAAAAACCATTGTTCTGGGTGATGATCACTTTTGGTGTGATCCTGAATTTTGCAGGATGGCATGGCTTTGGCAATTTCCTTCTGGTTATGGCGGCTATGATGGTAGTGAATCGTTTTGTACTACGTGATGCCATACACACTTTCCAGGAAAGAGTGTTACCCGGTTTAATGAACCGTTATGAAAAATTACTGCACTGGGTATTGAAGGGTGCAAGACCGGCCAGGTTATTATTATGGTTGTTCCTCTTGTTCCCGATATCGCTTGTGATGTTGATTCTCCGTAACAACCCGAAACCATTCTTCCCGAGTGGCGATCCGAACTTTGTGTATGTATACCTGAAAATGCCTATCGGTACCAAAACATACGCTACCGATTCTGTAACACGTATACTGGAATCGCGCGTTCAGAAAGTACTGGCCGCAGAAAAACCGGGTACGGAAGGATCTATCGTTGAGAGCGTGATCACCAACGTGGCAGTAAGTGCCAATAACCCAAGAGATAATAACCGGAGTACCCAGAGTAACCTGGGAAGGATCCAGGTTTCCTTTGTGGAATATGAAAAAAGACATGGCAAATCAACTGCTCCACTGATGAAAGCTATCCGCGACCAGATGTATGGTATACCGGGTGCTACCATTGAAGTGGCACAGGAAGATGGCGGACCACCAACAGATCCTCCGATCAATATTGAAGTGAGTGGTGATAATTTTGATGAGATAGCAAAAGTGGCATACGATCTGCAAAACCATCTTGACACCAATCGTATTCCGGGTATTGAAGGTTTGAAAATGGATGTTGACCTGATGAACCCCGAAGTAACCATCAATATTGATCGTGAAAGGGCTTTGCGTGAAGGTATCAGCACCGCACAGATCGGTATGGAAATCCGTGCCGCAGTATTTGGTAAAGAAGCCAGCAAGCTGAAAGACGGTGAAGATGAATATAAGATCCAGGTTCGTTACAACCAGTTACAGCGTAATAATATCAGCGATCTGATGAATATGCGTTTAACATTCCGCGATATGTCTACCATGGGTATCAAACAGGTACCATTGAGTGCAGTGGCTACGGTTGACTACACCAATACATCCGGTGGCATTAAAAGAAAGAATGTAAAACGTACGATCCAGATCCAGTCGAACGTTACCGACCCATCCTTAACCGGACCGGTAAATATTGAACTGGCCAAAAAGATCGAAGATTTTAAAACCAAAACAAAGATCCCGGCTGATGTAACCATCAAACAAACCGGAGAAGGTGAACAACAGGCAGAAACCATGAGCTTCCTTGGAACTTCGCTGTTATCTGCATTGTTATTGATCTTCCTGATCCTTGTTCTGCAATTCAACAGTTTAAGTAAACCCTTCATTGTATTAACCGAGATCTTCTTCTCCATCATTGGTGTATTTATCGGTTATGCAGTAACAGGTATGTCAATGGCCACCATCATGGTGGGTGTGGGTATCATTGGCTTGGCGGGTATCGTAATTAAAAACGGTATCCTGTTGATCGAGTTCACAGATGAGTTACGCGGCAGAGGCTACAAAACAAGGGCTGCAGCGATTGAAGCGGGTAAGATCCGTATCATACCGGTAATGCTTACGGCATTGGCTACCATGTTAGGTTTGTTACCGTTGGCGGTGGGTTTCAATATCAATTTCGTTTCCCTGTTCCAGCATTTTAATCCGCATATTTTCTTTGGCGGTGATAGTGTGGTATTCTGGGGGCCGTTAAGCTGGACCATTATCTTCGGATTGATCTTCGCGTTCTTCTTAACACTGGTAATGGTACCAAGTATGTACCTGATCAGTGAAAGATTAAGAAGACCGATGAAACAATTCTACGGCACCAAGTTCGTTGCCCTCTTAGGTTTCTTAGGACCGTTCTTCTTCATCACCGTAGGAATCATGTTTCTGGTGAGAAGGATACAAGGCAAAAAAGTATGGCTGGGTAAAATGAAAGATTCACCGGCTATATAAAATGTAAGTTGGTTTGGGTTTAATAAAAGCCGCTCCTCGTCAGGAGCGGCTTTTATTTTGTCAAAATCAGGTATAAATACGCTTGTACAGCAACTCAAATCTGCGTAAATCTGCGAATCTGCGGCGAACAATTTTGCCGATGATTCGCAGATTATATTACTCAATAAAACGAATTCAAATGACCTGTTACTTACCTGAAGAGTACCCACTTCAAGAACATTCGTATAATCTAATCGGCATTGGAATGGAAATCCATAGAAATCTTGGAAAGGGATTTTTGGAAATAGTCTACAAAGATGCTTTTGAATATGAATTGCGATCCAAAGGAATAGAATACGAAAGAGAAAAAGAATTTACAGTTGCTTATAAAAACATTATTTTACCACACAAATTCTATTCAGATTTTGTAATAGATGATAGAGTAATACTCGAAGTAAAATCGAAATCAGGCATTATTGATGAGCATTATGCACAGGTTTTGAACTATCTGGCTGTTTCTAAATTACAGTTAGGATTAATCTTGAATTTTCATAACAGTTCCTTACAATATAAAAGAGTGGTATTGACAAAATAAATCTGCGAATCTGCGGCAAAAAATTAGCCGCAGATTCGCAGATTATTGTGGGAAATTTTAGAGTTTACCTATTTCCTTCCCATCCACATCCAACTCAACAATCTCATACCCCAATCTTTTCAGCCCCGGAAGTATGAGTTGTTTATCCCCTACGAGAAGAATATTCATTTTATTTACATCGAGATATTTTTTAGCAATACCATCAATATCCTTTTTGGTGATGCCATTTAATATCTGGCTTTGCTTGCTCACAAAATCCGGCGCCAGGTTATACTCCAAAATACGCCCGATAAAATTGGCTTTCTGAATACCTGTCTCATAATTGCGTGCATCGCTCTGGCCAATTGATTTTTTCATGAATGCCAGCTCTTCTTCGGTAATACCTGTTGCCGCATAGTTTCTGATCTCTTTCATCACTTCATACAAAGCACTGTCTGTTGCCCTTGCCAGGATACCACTGCTGAACGTAAAGCTGCCGGTATATTTACTGGCTGCAAAACTACTGCGGGCTCCATAGGTCCAGCCTTTGTCTTCACGCAGGTTCAGGTTAACACGGCTGTTAAAAGCACCCCCTAAATTATAATTGGTTAAAGTGGCACGATAGAATTCACCGGTTGCATCATATTTCAATCCGGAAATATTACCCACCCTGAATTCTGTTTGAGCTGCTTTTGGGATATTCACCAGATAGATCCTTGTTTTTTCAATGGCTGGTGCCGGAGATGGCAATGGCATGGCAAAAGTTTTGGAAGGAAGCTTATTCAGGAATCCGAGCTTAGGTAAAACCTCTCCCTGCTTTACATCGCCTACGATCACTACTTTTCCATCTTCTGAACTGATGTAGGTATCATAATATTTCTGAATGTCTGCAAACTGAATATTATTGATCGTTTCGGTAGTACCGGTTTCAGCAATACCGAGGATATTTTTATTTCCATAATTCAGTTTTGCCCAAACATTGGTAGCCACACCTGCAGGCTGTGTTCGGCCATTCTGTAAACGCTGTACCAGCTGACGTTTGATACGGGTAAAAGCCTCTTCACTGAATTTAGGGTTCAGCATTCTTTCTTCCAGCAAGGCAAGTGTTTTATCAATATTTTTTTTGAGCGATTGTAAGGTAAATACTATGGCATCATTGGAATTACTGACGCCTACTGAACTTCCCAGTTTTTCCAGTTCGAGAGAGAATTGTTCGCTGGTATAATTCTTTGTGTCCTCACCCATCATGGTGGCAAATAAATTTACCCAGCCTGATTTTGAGAGATCATTCCCTTCTAAAAAAGTTCCTCCTTTTAATGAGACACTCATGGTAACTGTTGGAATCTCGGTATTTTCAGTACCGATCACTTTCATTTTATTGGGCAAAGAAGCAGTCCAGTAGGCAGGTACTTTTACAACAGGGTTGGTTCCGCTGCCAGGAATTTTACTCCGGTCGAAATTGTCTTTTGCTTTGGCATACTTTAACCCTGCATAACCATAGTTGGGTGCTTTGTAGTTTGATTGATCAACCGTGTAATTATCCGCTGCAGCTTTAGCAGATTCTCCTCCCTTAGTAACCACACTCAATACCATTCTGTGTTTGCCTTTGATATATTTATTGTACACACGCATTACATCTTCTTTATGAAGATTTCGGTACATGGTAAGCAATGTGCCGATCATATTTGGGTTACCGGCAAAGGTCTGAAAAGCAGCCAGCTGGTTTACTTTTCCCGATACACTGGCCAGTCCATTAATGGTTCTGCTTTCATAACCGCTTTTGAATTTTTCAATGTCTTCATCCGTAACACCTCTTTTCTCAAATTCATCCAGTGCCTGTCCTACCAGTTGTTCCATCTCGGCAAGATTTTTCCCTGGATAAGGTGTAATAGAAATCGAAAACTCACCTGCCAACTCACTTAACTGGCTGCTCGCACTTGCCTGCAGTGCTTTCTGATCTTTGATCAGGAACTGATAGAAAACAGAGTTACGGTTTCCACCGCCCCCACCGCCTCTTCCACCACCACCACGGCCACCACCGCCGCCGCCTCCTCCGCCTAATACCTGCGAAAGACAGGCCAAAGCTGCCATATCAGGATTGTATTCAGGAACCGTTGGATACACAATTCTTAATTGTGCAGCCCTTGCATAATTATCTACATAACTCACATACCTGTCTTTCTCTATGTTAACAGCTTCAAGTTTCATCTGTTTTACTTCGGGACAACGGGGAATAGGACCAAAATATTTATCCGCCAGTTTTACCACATCAGCCGCAGTAACATCGCCACCAACGGTTAAGGTTGCATTATTAGGGCCATACCAACGGAGAAAGAAATTCTTCAGGTCGTTTACACTTACTTTATTCAATTCCTCAATATAACCGATAGTTAACCAGGAATAAGGGTGTCCATAAGGGTAAAGATTTCTCGCACTTACTTCACCCGATAAACCATAAGGTTGGTTGTCGTAGTTCTGCCCCCTTTCATTTTTTACCGTGGCACGCTGTACTTCAAATTTTTGTTGGGTTACAGCATCCAGCAGAAAACCCATGCGGTCAGACTCAAGCCAGAGCATTTTTTCCAATTGATTGGAAGGTACCGTTTCATAATAGTTGGTACGGTCGCGGTTGGTAGAACCATTCAGCGTTCCGCCAGATTCTGTTACCACTTTAAAATGCTGTTCATCCGCAACATGATCACTTCCCTGAAACATCATATGTTCAAAGAAATGCGCAAAACCGCTCTTCCCTATTTCTTCACGGGCCGAACCTACGTGATAGGTTACATCTACATGCACTACAGGATCACTATGGTCTTCATGCACCAAAACCGTAAGTCCGTTGGGTAAAACATATTTTTCGTAGGGGATAATGAGTTCATTTCCTTTACGGGTAACCTTTTCTACCAGTTTTGCCTGGCTGAATACAAGGGAGGGGAATACGAGGCAAAACAATGCCTGTATTATCATTTTCGCTCTCATGACAGTTGGTTTTAAATTTTGAGTACCCGAAAGTTAATTCAAAAAGAAAGTCGCAGAAGCCGTTCATCCAAGAGGCTGCACATATCTACCGTTCTGTTTACTAAATTCACCGAAAAATCGAAACACATGATACAGAATCACGAGATCGACTACCGCATTTTTGGGGAAGAAATGCAGTATGTAGAAGTGGAACTTGATCCAAGCGAAACCGCCATTGCAGAACCCGGCGCCTTTATGATGATGGATGATGGCATTGCCATGGAAACCATGTTTGGCGACGGTAGCCAGCAGCAGAACAGCGGCGGCTTATTAGGAAAATTACTGAACGCAGGTAAAAGAGTATTGGTAGGCGAAAACTTATTCATGACCGCTTTCACCAATATTGGCCAGGGAAAAAAACATGTGAGTTTTGCATCCCCTTATCCCGGTAAGATCATTCCTTTGAATCTGCAACAGTTAGGTAACCGCATCATCTGTCAGAAAGATGCTTTTTTATGCGCAGCCAAAGGTGTGAGTGTGGGTATTGAATTTCAACGTAAACTCGGAACGGGTTTGTTTGGTGGCGAAGGTTTTATCATGGAAAAACTGGAAGGCGATGGTATGGCTTTTCTACATGCCGGCGGACATGTTTTGAGAAGAGACCTGCAACCCGGAGAATTATTAAAGATCGATACAGGTTGTATCGTAGGTTTTACCGGAACCGTTGACTATGATATACAGTTTGTGGGCGGTATTAAAAATACCATATTTGGCGGAGAAGGTTTGTTCTTTGCCACGCTGCGCGGACCGGGCACGGTTTGGATCCAGACCTTACCTATCAGCCGTTTGGCAGGACGGATCTTACAATATGCAACCACTTCCAGAAGAGAAGAAGGCAGTGTGTTAGGTGGACTGGGGAATTTGCTGGATGGGGATGGATGGAGATAGAGGAATATTGAATATTGAGCAAGGAATTTTGAATGATGAAGTGAAAAGGTTTCCTGAATCACTATTGATTCGCTAATCTGTAGCAAAACATTTTTATCTTACCGATAATTCCTTGTTCAATTTCACCTCAACTCCTGATATGAAAAAAACCATTCTGCTGCAAAGGATTGTGCTGTTACTTTTTTTCTTCACAGTTACCACTGTTCTGAATGCACAAAGCTGGCAGGATACGGCTGCCATGATCGATAAGGTATTTACCCGTTATGCAGACCAGAATCCCGGAGCAGAACTCGCGATCAGCCGCAATGGGCAGATCATTTATTCTTCGGCAAGAGGTATGGCCGATCTGGAGCACAGTGTTCCATTTTCCAAAAACACAAAAACAGAAGCGGGATCGGTATCCAAGCAATTCACGGCAGCCTGTATTCTATTGCTTGAGCAACAGGGTAAACTTTCCCTGACTGACGATATCCGTAAATATGTTCCCGAAGTACCCAACTATGGCAACACCATCACCATTCGCCACCTGATGAACCATGTAAGCGGTATCAGAGATTGGGGAAGCGTTGCAGAACTGGGTGGATGGCCAAGAAGCACAAGAGCTTATACCAATAGCGATGCCTTACACATTATC
Source organism: Chitinophagaceae bacterium (assembly GCA_947455605.1). GTDB lineage: Bacteria > Bacteroidota > Bacteroidia > Chitinophagales > Chitinophagaceae > Sediminibacterium. Next base: position 6,695 of record CANGOX010000076.1, on the reverse strand, counting down.
TCGCTTCAGAAATCACTGAATAACAAACCCGGGGATGAATATATCTATAGTAATTCCGGTTACAACCTGCTAGCCATTATTGTTCAACGAGTAAGTGGTGTAAGCCTTGCAGTATTTTCAAAAAAATATTTATTTGAGCCTGCAGGTATGAAGCATACCGAGTGGCGGGATGATTACCAAAGAGTGGTACTCAACCGTGCCATGGCTTATAGCAAAAAAGGAGATACTTACTACACCTTTATGCCCGGTGAAAATGTGTACGGAAACGGCGGCTTGCTTACAACGGCAGAAGATCTTTTGGCATGGAATGATTTTTACCTGAGTGGGAAATTAGGATCACCTTCTTTGTTGCCCAAACAATTGACCACAACACCTTTTAACAACGGAAAAAAACATACTTATGCAGCGGGACTGATGGTCGATTCCTTAAATGGATGGGCTTCGGTTACGCATAGTGGTGCCACAGCAGGCTACCGCGCCAACCTGGATCATTTTCCGCAACTGGGTCTTTCTATTGCATGGCTTAGCAATACCGGTCAGCCCGATATGAGCGATATACCCTCAGCCATCAGGAATATTATGGTGAAAAATCTTCGCCCGGTTATTCCTGCAAGTGCTCCACAAAATATTCCGGTCAATAATTTCAGTTCCTATCTCGGCACTTATCGCGAAGCAAAAACAGGTGCCGGAATAAACCTATTTACAGAAGACAACTCATTGTATTTGCAGCCACATACTAAACTCATCCCCACAAGTAATAATTCAGCAACCATGGGCAGAGCGAGATGGGTATTTGCAAAAGGAACTGCTTTACTCATATCAGGTGCCGATACAACCGTGTATACAACAACACCCCCACCCGACCTGAATGATCTGAAAAAATATGCAGGTATCTATGCTTCTAATGAAACAGAATCTAAAATAGATATCGTGTTGAAAGAAGGAAAATTATTTATGGAGCAGCGAGAAGAGAAAACCTTATTGACGCCTGTTTATAAAGATGGATTTTCATTTCCCGGCGGTGATCTTTTTTTCGAAACAGATACAAAAGGAAATATCCGCAAAGTATTCATTAGTATTCCTAGAGCCAGAAAAGTTGAATTCAGCAAACTGAATTAATATCCATCTGCCGTTCATATGCCGTTGTTGGTCGCTTGACCAACAACACATTCATCACTTAAGATGAACCAATTTTGCAACCGCTTTTTCCAAAGTTTCTTCCTTCTTCGCAAAACAAAAACGCAGTACTTTATTATCATCTCCGTTCTTATAAAAAGCAGAAACCGGTATCATGGCAATGCCGTATTCTTTGGTTAAGCGGATAGCGAGGTCTTTATCTGCTTCATCCGAAAAATGGCCGTAGCTGTAACACTCAAAATAACTTCCGTGAGAGGGAATGCATTGAAAGGGTGTGGCTTTCATCAGCTCACGGAAATAATCTCTTTTCTTTTGCAGAAAACCGCCTAAAGAAAGATAGGCCTCTTCATTCTGTATGTATTCCGCAATACCTACCTGTTTGGGTGTATCGCAGCAGAAGCAATTGAACTGGTGAACTTTTCTGAATTCTTTCATCAGTTCTGGAGAGCTGATGCAATAACCCAGTTTCCATCCCGTACAATGATAGGTTTTACCAAAGGAGAAACAGACAAAACTTCTTTCCAGCAGATCGGGATAGCGGAGAATACTCTGGTGAGGGATCTCATCATAGATCAGGTGTTCATACACTTCATCACTCAGAATCAGAATATTGGTGTCTGCAACGATCTTACGCAATTCTTCCATATCCTGTTCACGCAACACCGCACCGGTTGGGTTATGCGGGGTGTTGATCATGATCATCCTTGTCTTCGAATTTACTTTCGCACGCACTTCTTCCCATGGAATAGAATAATCCGGAAACTGTAAAGAGATCCGCACGGGTGTAGCGCCATTCACTTCAATATTGGGGATATAACTATCATAAGCCGGTTCAAACACGATCACTTCATCACCCGGGCGTAATACTGTGGTGAGGGCTGTATAGATCGCATATGTACCACCCGGTGTTATCGTGATCTGTGTATCAGGACTGATCTTTGTTTTATATAATTTTTCAGCTTTCTCTGCAAGCCTTTCTCTCAGCAACAGTAACCCGTTCATATGCACGTACTGGTTATAGCCTTTTTTCATGGCTTCATTTACCAGTGAAGTGAGTTCATCACTCATCATAAAATCAGGAAAGCCCTGACCAAGGTTAACAGCACCCTGCTCCAAAGCCAACTGGCTCATTACGGTAAAAATAGTGGTGCCTACATCGGGCAGTTTGGATTGAATAGGAGAAACAGGCATGTATTCAAATTAAGGAGGAAGATCCGGCTTTCCTAAAACGAATAGTTTAGTATGCCAGCTGGCTTGCCAAACGCTTCAATTCTATCTCAGCCGTTTTTGCTGCAAAGTTCAGGTTAACCAAACGGTATCCTTCATTTTCAAAACTCTGTTGTGCCTGTTTCACATCAATGATGGTAGCCTGGCCTAACTGAAATTTCTGTAGAACAAGATCCAGCAATTGGGTAGAAAGCAAATAGTTCTTCTGCTCTGTCTGCAACTGGCTCAGGGTGTTTTCATATGACTGATACGTACGTACCACACCTGTTTCATAATCAAATGCCAGGTTATCGCGCAGTATGGTTGCGTTACGGGTATTGATGGAAGCAACGCGTTGCTGGCGCTTACTGATATTTCCATTATAAATAGGCACAGCCAGGTTGATCCCTACAAAAGGACCATAACTCTGGTTCAACAAACTGAAACCTGCAGCACTTTTACTGCTGGTAAAATTATAACCCGTTGTTGCACGGAGTGTAGGATATCGAAGTGCTGCGGTTTCTTTTTCGATCAGTTCATTGATCCGGATCTGTTGGTTGGCAGCCATCAGCAAAGGATGGGTGCTTACACGATTCCTTACAGTATCCAGATTAACCGATTTGTCAACTATGATAGTATCGCTGATCGAAATCGGCGAATCAGGTTTCATAAAGATCAGGTTCAACAAGTCGGTCTTTGCCTGACCGATCACCAGGTCCTGGCTCTGCTGAGACTGGATCAACGCATTCAGGTCGAGCTGCGCCTGCAGGATATCTGCATTATTAGATAGGCCGATATCTTTTCTAACCTGCAGGATCTCCAGTCTTTTTTTGGAAACATCGATCGACTGAAAAATGGTCTTCAGGTAAGATTGCTGGCGAACCACATCATAGTATTTGGTCATTACCGATGCAATGGTTGCCTGTACCTGCGCATTAAGTAGTTGTTGGTTTTGCGACTGTAATTCTTCCAGTCTTTTCTTGGTGGCCACCACCCGCAGACCATTATACAATAAAAAACTGCCGGTAACACCTGCGGCCAGGTTGTTAGAACCTACATTATCCCTTTTGGTATCACGGGTAGCATCGGCAAATTTCTGATTGATACTGGTTACCTGCTCATTGTCACTGGCGGTTCCACTTACCACCGGAAGGCCACCCGCCACACCTATATAATTATTGATACTGCTGATCTCGAGGTTATTCCTTGACAGCTGAATATCGTAACTGTTCTTTAATGCCGTATTGATGGCATCCGTTAAACTTAATTTCTGCTGGGCAACGCCGGCTAAGCTGATCGAACAAAAGAAGAGAAATGCGATTTTTTTCATGTCTTATGAAATTACCAACACAGCAATAAGCTATCTAAAAAATTATACGAACGGGTGATCAGCTAACCAGCGTCCCTACATTGGCTCCTTCCACCACCTGTAAGAGGTTGCCGGGCTTGTTCATATCGAACACAATGATAGGAAGTTTATTCTCCATACAGAGAGTAAAAGCCGTCATATCCATCACTTTCAGGTTCCTGGAGATACAATCCTGGAAACTGATCTTATCAAATTTAACCGCCGTTGGGTCTTTTTCAGGATCCGCGTTATAAACACCATCTACACGGGTACCTTTTAAGATCACATCTGCTTTCATTTCAATAGCACGTAAAGAACCGGCTGTGTCAGTTGTAAAATAAGGGTTACCGGTTCCGGCTCCAAAGATCACCACACGGCCTTTCTCCAGATGGCGAAGGGCTTTTCTGCGGATATAAGGTTCTGCCACCTGCTCCATATTAATGGCACTCTGTAAACGGGTATACACGCCAATTCTTTCCAGCATGGCCTGCATTGCCATGGCATTGATCACGGTTGCCAGCATACCCATATAATCGCCATGGGCACGTTCAATACCACTGTCTGCCTCATTCATGCCTCGGTAAATATTTCCTCCCCCTATCACAATGGCCACCTGTACACCCATATCTGTAACCAGTTTGATATCGTGTGCATATTGTTCAATGATCTTGGGGTTGAAAGGATCCCCGTTACGCTGGTCTCCGAGTAAAGCTTCACCTGATAATTTGAGAAGGATGCGTTTGAACTTAGGAAGCATGGTCAGTAGATTGATTTCTATGCAAAGAACCTGATTTTTTAATGAGTAGCCAAAAACAAAAAGGGTAGCACATGGCTACCCTTTTCAAAATATATGAGACCGGAATTATCCGAGTGCTACACGTTTGAATTCTGTCACTTTCACATCACCTGCAGATTTCAGGTAAGCTTCAACCGTTACAGCGCCATCTTTTACAAAAGCCTGTGCCAGTAAAGTGTTCTCTTTAAAGAATGCATTCAGCTTACCTTCTGCGATCTTGGCGATCATTTCATCAGGTTTACCTGCCATTTTAGGATCTGCTTTCATGGTATCTACCACGATCGCTCTTTCTCTTTCAATGGTTTCAGCAGGAATGCTGGCTGCATCAACTGCAATCGGGTTCATGGCAGCGATCTGCATAGCTACATCTTTACCCGCTTCTTCAGCAGCAGTAGATAAGCCCACCAATACACCCATACGGTAAGAACCGTGAATGTAAGAAGCTACATAAGGTGCTTCCACTCTTTCAAATTTAGCCACACCGATCTTTTCACCAATTGAAGCCAGTTTATCATTGATCATATCAGACACTTTCGCGCCATTGATCACTACCTCGTTCAGTTCTGCAGCACTTTTTACATTGTTGGCAACAGCTGCATCAGCAATACTCTGTGCAAAAGCAACAAAGTCTGCATTCTTTGATACGAAATCAGTTTCGCAACTGATACATACCACAAAACCGGTTTTGTGATCGGCAGTTGTCTGTGCAATGATCACACCTTCTTTCGCCTCACGGTCGCTGCGTTTTGCGGCAACTTTCTGTCCTTGTTTACGTAACCAGTCAATAGCCGCTTCAAAATCGCCATTGGTTTCTGTTAATGCTTTTCTGCAATCCATCATACCCGCACCGGTTGCCTGGCGCAGCTTATTAATATCCGATGCCGTAATAGTTATAGTAGACATTATAGAATAATTAAAAATTAAAAATTAGTAATTAAGAATTAATAATTAAAACCATAACTGTTACATTATTAATTTTTAATTATTAATTCTTAATTGAGCTATCAGAGGAATTCAACACTAGAGATTACCTGCTGCCACCGGTTCCACCACCACCCGCAGGGCGACGGTTACCCGGAACTCTACGCTTAGGAGGGCCGCCGGCACCAGGGCCACCAGCTGGGCTACCACCGCGTGAACGGCCGCCACGTGCAGCTTCAGCTTGTGCTTCAGCTTCCAGACGGCGTGCTTTTGCTTCGTTCTCGTTGTTGCTGTCATCAGACTCATCTTCATCCTTAGAAGCCTGGCGCTCAGCCAAACCTTCTGCGATAGCAGCAATGATATAATTCGTGATGATGGCAATAGATTTGGTTGCATCATCATTAGCAGGAATAGGGAAATCTACTTTGTTAGGATCACAATTGGTATCTACCATTCCGAAAGTAGTAATACCTAAACGTTTTGCTTCAGACAAAGCGATATGTTCGTTTCCGATATCTACCAGGAACAAAGCTGCCGGTAAACGACCCAGCTGGGCGATACCACCCAATACTTTCTCCATTTTATCTTTATCGCGGGTTAAGGTCAGACGCTCTTTTTTAGTCAGGCTTTCTGCACTTCCGTCGGCCAGCATTTTTTCAATGCTCTGCATTTTCTTAACACTCTTACGAACGGTGTTGAAGTTGGTTAACATACCACCCAACCAACGCTCAGTAGCATAAGGCATGTTTACACGCTTCGCACATTCGCTAACGATCTCTTTTGCCTGCTTTTTAGTAGCCACAAACATGATCTTCTTACCGCTTTTTGCAATCTGCTTGATAGCAGCAGCAGAATCTTTCAGATGATCAACCGTTTTGTTCAGGTCGATGATGTGGATACCTTTTTTCTCCGCAAAGATGTAAGGCAACATCTTCGGATTCCACTTCTTTTTCAGGTGACCAAAATGTACGCCGGCCTCCAGGAGTTGTTGTTGTAATGAAGTGTTATTTTCCATTTGTATGATTATAAATTGTTATTATTTATTTTCTGTCGATAGTCCATAGACCAGGGTCCATAGTGTTTGCAATACCATGGACCATCGACTATGGACCATGGACCAACGATTAACGTTTGCTGAACTGGAAGCTTCTACGTGCTTTCTTATGACCGAATTTCTTACGTTCAACTCCACGTGGATCACGTTTCAGCTGACCGGCTGCTTTTAATGCAGGACGGAATTCAGCATTCACTTCCAACAAAGCACGGGCAATACCCAGTTTTGCTGCT
>CANGOX010000075.1 GCA_947455605.1 Chitinophagaceae bacterium | reverse complement strand
CTAATCCGCTAATCCGCTAATCCGCTAATCCGCTAATCCGCTAATCCGCTAATCCGCTAATCCGCTAATCCGCTAATCCGCTAATCCGCTAATCCGCTAATCCGCTAATCCGCTAATTATTTCGCCGCATGCAAAACAAACTTCTCCTGAAAATAATCTTCCGGAAAAATTTTAAAGATCGGCATCATTTTAGGGCGCAGGCTACTTTCATAGATCTCCTGGGCCAGGTCACCACCTTTGAGGCAGATCAATCCGTTGGGTAATGTTTTGTTATGATCTTTCTTCAGCAGGGGAGAACTCCATTTCCACAAATCTTTTAACGGTGCCACTGCACGTGAAATGGCATAGTCGAATTTCCGGTTCTTGATATCTTCGGCTCGGGTATGTTGTATTGTGATGTTTTTGATATTGGCCCCTTCGCAAACAGCTTCTACAACTTTTAGTTTCTTGGCGATACTGTCTACCAGATGAAATTTTACTTTAGGAAAAAAGATCGCCAGCGGTACACCGGGAAAACCACCACCACAGCCAATATCTATCACATGGGTACCATCTGCAAAATCGGCAATCGCGGCTATACTTAAAGAATGTAATACATGGTGCAGATAGATGGAGTCGATATCTTTTCTGGAGATCACATTGATCTTTGTATTCCATTCGGTGTATAAAGCTTCCAGAGCAGCAAACTGAGCTACCTGCGCTTCTGTAAAGTCGGCAAAGTATTTCAGGATCAATCCCAGTTTTTGCGGGGTGCTTTCCATATGGCAGGTAATGTAAAAATGAAATAAAAGAACATCCAGATATCCAGTAATACAAACCAAGGAAGCAGATCACTTTCATTGAGTTGCTTCATCGATTTATAATAAACAATGCCCTGTACAATCAAACGTACGCCATAAACGGCCAGTGCTATCCACCAGTTAAAGAAAATGATGGAAACTGCCAGTAAGGGATAGATCCAGAATAAACTAAGCGAATATAATCCCAGCAGGAATTTATGTTTCGGTTTATAATATCTTCCGGTTGTGTAATGACGGTATTTCTGCGTCATCCAGTCGCTCCATCTTCTCTTGGGTTCACTTACCGTATGTGCATCCGGATCGATCACGACCGCTGTATTTTTTGCCGTAGCTACCTGGTTGATGAACAGGTCATCATCACCGCTGGGGATCTGGTTGATGGAGGAGAACCCTTTGTTACGGAGAAACACTTCTTTCTTATAACTCAGGTTTCTTCCCACACCCATATAAGGAGAACCGGCTAATGCGTATGACAGATATTGAATTGCTGTATGAAAGGTTTCAAAACGGATCAGTTTATTCAATATGCCCGGCCTTTTATGATAAGCGCCATATCCCAAAACGATCTCTGTATTTTCTGTATAGGCATCCTGCATCTTCTGCATCCAGAATTCAGAAGCCGGTGTGCAATCCGCATCGGTCAATAATACGATCTCATATTTGGCACTGCGGATCCCCATCGACAATGGGAATTTTTTCCCGCTGATCATCTTGGCTTCCTGGGTAAGATGGATATGGTTAATATTCTTGAAAGACTTTTTGAATTCATCGATCACATACCTGCCTTCATCCGTAGAATTATCATTCACGATCACCACTTCATGTGTGGTCTTATAATCCTGCACCAATACCCCCGGTAAATTTCTGGCCAGGTTATCCGCTTCATCGCGGGCACAGATCACAACAGAAATCGGATGCTCATGATTGGTTTCTCGTGGCGGCTCTTTATAAAAAGCCAGCCGGCTGAAGAAATACAGGTAATAAAAAACCTGTATGGCGATCACTGTACAAAAAGTATAGAACAAAAGGGTCCATACGATGGGAGGTATCATCATCCCGCAAAAATAACGTTTTGAGGGGTTAGGGTGAGTGGGGTGTGGAAAAGAATGAGAGTCGTCCATAGTTGATAGACCATGGTCCATAGCCGGTTTAAGGAAAATCGAAATAAAATGGTTGATACTTATAGATAATTACTGCCTGGTTGTCTTTACTATGGACTATGGACTATCGACCATGGACTATCAACCATGGACCCCTCTCTTTTCCCTACTTTTGCCCCATGGCTACATTGGCATTTCAGTTAGAAACCACTGCTCCGGGCTCGAAAGCCAGGGCGGGTAAGATCAGTACCGATCATGGGGAGATCCTCACACCTATTTTCATGCCCGTGGGTACTGTGGGAAGCGTAAAAGCCGTAACACAACAGCAACTCAAGCTCGATGTGCAGGCGCAGATCATTTTAGGCAACACCTACCATTTATATCTTAGGCCGGGAACGGAAGTACTGGAAGCAGCCGGTGGCCTGCATAAGTTCAATGGATGGAAAGGACCGATCCTCACTGATAGCGGTGGTTACCAGGTATTCTCACTGGCGGCCAATCGTAAGATCAAAGAAGAGGGGGTGATGTTTCAATCGCATATTGATGGCAGTAAACACCTTTTCTCTCCTGAATCTGTTATGGATATCCAGCGAAGTATTGGTGCGGATATTATTATGGCTTTTGATGAATGTCCGCCTTACCCAAGCGATTATACCTATGCGAAAAAAAGTATGGAACTCACACATCGCTGGCTCGACAGGTGTTTTGAACGATTAGCCGAAACACCGGATAAATATGGGTACTCTCAAAACCTGTTTCCCATTGTACAGGGAAGTACCTATAAAGACCTGCGTAAAGCTTCCTGCGACTATATCTCATCCAAAGGCGCAGCAGGTAATGCGATCGGCGGATTGAGTGTGGGTGAGCCGGAAGAAATGATGTACGAGTTCACCGAACTCTGCGCCGATAATCTTCCCCTGGATAAACCCCGTTACCTGATGGGCGTGGGAACACCCTGGAACCTGCTCGAATGTATAGACCTTGGTATTGATATGTTCGACTGTGTAATGCCTACCCGTAACGGCCGTAATGGAATGTTGTTTACTACACAGGGTGTGATCAATATCCGTAACAAAAAATGGGCAAGTGATTTTTCGCCTATCGATCCGGGACTTCCCTGCGAACCCAGTCAATATTATTCCAAAGCCTATCTCCGCCATTTGTTTATTGCCAATGAAATACTTGCTCTGCAACTGGCCAGTATTCAGAACCTGGCTTTTTACCTGTGGTTAGTAGGGGAGGCAAGGAAGCATATTATAGCAGGGGATTTTGCCAGCTGGAAGGGGGAGATGATCAGTGTTGTGAAGCAGAGACTGTAATGGATCGGGAAATTTTGGAATTGTGAAATTGGGAAATTGAGCAAATATTTATTACTGACCATTCACCATTCACCATTCACAACCGAACACTCCCGACTCACGTTTTTAACTATTTTAACCCTTTTAACTACTTTCCCGCCTGTATCTTTGCCCCTACAACCCATCATGAAAAAAATCGACTGGTACATACTGAAGAAGTTCCTCACAACCTTCTTCTTTGCTATTTTTCTGTTTGCGATTATTTCTGTAGTGGTGGATGTGAGTGAGAAGACAGATGATTTTGTAAAATCACAATTGAGTTTCGGGCAGATCATTACCAAATATTATTTTGGGTTCATTCCACATATTATTGCCTTATTATTTCCCTTGTTTGTGTTTATTGCCGTTATCTTTTTCACTTCCAAAATGGCGGGGAAAAGTGAGATCATTGCCATTTTGGCCAGCGGTACTTCTTATCAACGTTGGTTAAGGCCTTACTGGGTTGGGGGAAGTATCCTGATGGTGATATTATGGTTTGCCAATCACAATATCGTTCCGCGTGCCAACCAGATCAGGGGAAATTTTGAAGCGAAATATATTGACGCTAATAACTCTTATAATAACCTGGTAGCTTCCAGCAGCAATATCTATTTACGGGTGGATTCTTTTACCTATGCGGGGATCTATTCCTATGATACACTCACCAAAAGGGGCGGCCCTCTTTTCCTCTATAAGGTAAAAGGCGATAAGGTTGTTGAAAACACCAGGGCCGATGTGATCTTTTGGGATACGGCTACCAAAAAGTGGAATATCCAGTCGCTGGTAAACCGTAAAATGAGTCCGCTTAAAGAAGATGTAGTGATGGAAGGCACAAGGGTAATGAATTTCAACTTCAAACCCTATGACCTTAGCCGGGATAAATACACCAAGGATAAACTCACTTCTCCGGAACTGGAACGGTTTATCAAATTGGAAGAATTAAGGGGCTCTGAGGGATTGAATGAACTGAAAGTGGAGCGCTACCGGCGGGATGCTACCTGTGTAACCGTTCTTCTGCTTACTTTGATCGGGGCAATTGTTGCCGGCCGTAAAGTACGAGGCGGCAGTGGGGTACACCTTGCCGTGGGTTTTTCGATTGCCGCATTGTTCATCATTACAGACCGGTTTTCAACCATTTTTTCAACCAAAGGGAATCTTCCGCCTATTATCGCCGCATGGATACCCAACCTCATATTCGTTTTTGTGGTTATATACCTTTATCGCAAGGCGCCCAAGTAATTTTACCGTAAAATCTTCGCAGTTCATCCTAATTGTTTTGTTGTGGAGGGCAACTTGTTTTACCTTTAGCCCTTATAAAAAATTTCCCCGGCTGCAAGCCAAATTGCCTGTTTCCGGGGATTATCATAAAAGACCACACTCATGGGTATAGTAAAAGAGCGGTTCAAGGCCAAAGCCGACGCTTCTAATGCAGAGATCAAAGAATTATTGAAGGAACATGGTGCAAGAAAGATCGGGGAAGTAACCCTTTCGCAGGTTTACCAGGGTATGCGGGGAATTACCGGCCTGGTTACCGAAACCAGTTTGCTGGATGCACAGGAAGGGATCCGTTTCCGCGGCTATTCCATCCCCGAATTACAGGAAAAACTCCCCAAAGCACCCGGTGGCGGCGAACCTTTACCCGAAGCCTTGTTTTACCTGATGCTGATTGGCGAAGTGCCCAATGAGGAAGATGTTACCCATATTACCAATGTATGGCAGCGCAGAAGTCATGTGCCTAATTATGTATTTGCCACCATTGATGCTTTACCCATCAGTGCCCACCCTATGACCATGTTTGTTACGGGTGTAATGGCTTTACAAACCGAGAGCAATTTCTCCAAAGAATATTCGAAAGGCCTGAATAAAAAGGACTACTGGAATTTCATCTACGATGATACCATGGACCTGATTGCCCGCCTGCCGCGTATTGCAGCATATATCTACCGCAGGAAGTACAAGAATAACGAACATATTCAACCCAATGGTCTGCTCGACTGGGCCGGTAACCTGGCTCATATGATGGGCTTTGAAGATGAAAGCTTCAAAGAACTCATGCGTTTGTACATGACCATCCACGCAGATCATGAAGGAGGTAATGTATCGGCTCATACCACTCACCTGGTGGGTTCAGCATTGAGTGATCCTTTCTTAAGTTATGCTGCAGGCATGAACGGTCTTGCCGGCCCATTACACGGACTGGCTAACCAGGAAGTGATCAAATGGATCTTTGAAATGCAGGAACAACTGGGCACCGATGATCCAAGCAAAGAACAGATTGCCGAGTACGTTCAGAAAACACTCTCCTCCGGTAAAGTAGTTCCGGGTTATGGACATGCGGTTTTGCGTAAGACCGATCCCCGTTTCACTGCACAGATGGAATTTGGTAAGAAACACATGCCGGATGATAAACTGGTAAACACTGTCTGGAAAATTTATGATACCGTTCCGCCGATCCTGCAATCACTGGGCAAGATCAAGAACCCATGGCCCAATGTAGATGCACATAGCGGCGCTTTACTGGTACACTATGGCATGGTGGAATATGAATTCTATACCGTACTCTTTGCCGTAAGCCGCGCATTGGGTGTACTGGCCAGCCTTTGCTGGGACAGGGCCCTCGGCTTCCCGCTGGAACGCCCTAAATCGGTTACAACAGAATCTGTTAAGTTGTGGCTTGATGGGAAAGATGAGATCTGGGAATAACTGGGTCCATAGTCCATGGCCGATAGTCCATGGAAAGAAATGATACTATGGTCCATGGACTATCGACTATGGACTTCTTCAATAGTAAGTCCGCCGGCGTTGCTGCTTCGGCGGACTTTTTTTATATTGTATGAAAATCATACTCATGGCAAAAGCTAAAAAAGCAGCCCCCAAAAAAGCAGCCCCCAAAAAAGCGGTTGCAAAAAAAGCAGTGAAAAAAGCGGTTAAAACGGCTACACCCAAAAAAGAAGAAAAGAAGATCCATATTAAATACGCAGACAAATCTGCCGGCCAGCCGGAGTTGTTGCAAATTTTTGAAGCCATCAAAAAAATGGCAACACCCTATCATGGCAAAGGAGAAATGATCATGCATGCAGATACAGGGGGGCAGTTTAACCTGGTAAGCCACAAACCTGTGGTGATTGGGGGCAAAGAAAGAAAAGAACTTTGGTTCATCTCTGCGCTGGTACAAAAAGGCTATGTTGGGTTTTATTTTACCCCTATCAACTCAGGTGGGGATTTACGCAAGCAATTCAGCGCTGAGTTTATGAAATTACTGAAAGGAAAATCCTGTTTTCACATCAAAAACAACGATCCTGCTATCATGAAAGAAGTGGAAAAGGCATTTAAAGCAGGGTTTGAAGCATATAAGAAGTTGGGCTGGATTTAGGGAATCTTGAATATTGAAGTAAAATTTTGCCATAACCTTACCAGCCTATACATTTGCAATCCATCATGGGGGGTTAGCTCAGTTGGCTAGAGCGTCCCGACAAAGGTCGGGAAGGTCTTAAGTTCTAAATAAAAAATAGGGGGGTTAGCTCAGTTGGCTAGAGCGCTTGCATGGCATGCAAGAGGTCGTCGGTTCGACCCCGATACTCTCCACTTATAAAGCCCAGTAAAATGGGCTTTTTTTATGCCCCTACCTCATTGATTGTACCTTAAATGTGACCCCTCACAATCAAATTGGGTCACAAATGGGTCACAAAAATTCTAAAGGAACAGTTAGCATTGTAAACTACAGGGGAAGAATCAGGTTGAGGTGGAGATATCAGTTAAAAAGGTACTCCCTGAATCTCTCCATTTACAACAAAACAAACCTCCTACAAGCCAAAAAAGTAGCCATCTCAATTGAGGAAGATGTAGCAAATGATAGATTTGATTATACTTTAAACAGGTATAAAGGGAAAAAGGAGATCAGTAAACACACCGGGAACTAAAAACACATCCCAAAGAATCGTCTTTGTAATGGTTTTCCCTATGCTACAGTGTTTCTGAACCCCACTGCTTACCATAGCTGTTTCACATCCATAGCAGTTCCTTGCATTTAAAGCCACCTGCCGTGGCAATTCTGCGTTCATGATTCCTTTCACAAGCCAACCCTTATACCCATTGGTATGCCATACAGTAATCCTTCTCTGTGTGAATACCGCTGTTATTACAGCTCCATTATTCACCCCAGAATTGACCATGGCTGTTTTGTGGCGTGATTTATTCTAAATTGTTTTTAAACCATAAAATACATTGTATGGAACCAAACCAAGTTGCTGAAATAACTGTCAGCTATAAGCCTGTAATGAGTTACTGACCCATCATTTCACGATCACAGGATGCTTATTCCCATCTTAGAGATTTCTTCCCAGAAGAGCTAATTCAGTTGCAGGAACAGTTTGTTGTCATGTACCTAAACACAGGGAGGAAAGTGATAGGTATTTATAGACTATCTATAGGTGGTATAAATGCTGTTAATGTAGATGTACGGTTAATTCTTGGAACAGCTTTAAAAACCACAGCAACACAAATAATCATAGCTCACAACCATCCAAGCGGCAACCTTAGACCATCTAGACAAGATGAAGAGATAACTGCCAAAATAAAGGAGGCTGGTAAGTATATGGATATTCAGTTATCAGACCACATTATCCTTTCCTCTATAGATGGAGAATATTTCAGTTTTGCTGATATGGGGATGATTTAAATGCTTTCTTGTTGAAAAATGTCTGATGAATTTTTGTAAATATTTTACTAGTTTTTTCATTTTTTCTCTACTAACTCTTTCATTTTCAACAAATAGTTTGCATTCTTTCTTACATAGAAAGAAATCTCTGAATTTGCTAAAAATGGGTGTTTTAACGGTAGTTCAGAATTTTAATTATCTGTAGTTTGCCTTTACAAATTTAAATACCTAATAAAAAACCTGAACCAAAAAAATCGTGCAACTATGTATTCGATTAAAATTAAAAAAGTTGGAATTATTTTCAGTTTCTTAATTGTTGGCCTAATTATTTCAGGTTGTAAAAAGGAAAAAATAAGTTCCCCATTAATTGAAAACCCTAAAAATGATAAAGTTGAGCAATTCTTGCAGTTACCTGCTAACTCAGATCCTAAATTGGTAAGAATTGTACATGAGTTACAACAGAGGGAGGTGAAATATCACTTCCTAAATAAAGTGATTTTAGAATGTGGTTTACCTAAATGGGAATTTTCCGAATTTGAGACAAGTCCCACCCTTGCACAAAGTATTATTCAGACTAACGCAGTAGGGAAAAACGGTAACACAACTCAAACTAATAATGATACAACGATTATTATCCCTCTGGTTTTAGATAGCACCAAATATGTAAACTCATATATAGTTGCAAAATTATCAGATTCAGTACAACTGCAACTCGTTAAAGGTAAGGACTATTCAAAATATGGATATGATAAAAAAGATAACTTTACAGCTCAAACTGTTGCACTTCGATGTATAAAATTTGATAATAAAATATTTAGCAAAGACTCATTTTATGTGTATGATGATAAACTAGCGCAAATGTTTTCTAATAAAAATAATGTTTTTCGAGTCAAAATATTAATTAACAACCCCTCTGCATCTACTTCAGCGGTTAAGACATCCTCTATATCCCAAGAAACTTGCGTCTATTTTAATGCAGAAATTTCTTATACAGTATGTATAGCACCGGGGCATTGTTATGGTTTCCTTGGAACTTGTGATGGATGTCCAGATTGTACACAGAAAGCCACTGTACCTCAATCTTATTGTTACACTTCTTCAAGCTCAATGTTTTCAGATGATATGGGTAGTGGTGGGTATGTAGGAGGATCAAATGATGGAACTGGTTCTACAGAAAATTATTATGATGTTGGTTGGACTTCCCTTGGTGCTAGTTCAGATATTATTGCAGATGAAAATGATATATCTATAGGTCTTGATGTAGATAATAGCTATTATGGTTATGATGCCGATGCAAACGAACAAACTGACCTTAATCAACCTATCTCTACAATTAATGATATTATGGGGATTAGAAATTTTGTAAAAAGACGAACTTCTTCGGAGAATTGTTTAGAAATTTCGAAAGCTCAGATTCTAAAATTAAATTATTATGTTAATGGATGGATGCCCGGCTCTCAAACTTACCAAACTTATAGGCGTGATAATGGAATAAATAAGTCTCGTGCAGAAAGTGGAGTAAAATATATGGTAGATGCTTTAAAAAAGGGGCAACCAGTTGTAATAGGTGTTGATTATGGAAAAACTTCAGGTAATGATGATCACACTACAAATCATTTTGTTGTAGTTGTCGGTATGGGAAGAAATTCACAAGGATTAATATATTTTAGATTTTATGATAACTATACTGCAAACACAAAATATGGTACACATCCAAGTAATATAGTAACTTATGATCCTAACACAGGTTCTTTAACAGGATTCTTCGTTGGTGTTCCTGACCAGGGGATCGCTCCTATATTTTATAAAGTATCTCAAATTAGGCAGACCTTTAAAACAAAATAAAATGAAATATTGTATAATTATATGTTTATTAATTATTTCAATTAATAGCTTTTCACAAACAAAAGATTCTTGTACTTTATGGGATGGATATATTAGCTCTAAGTCCACAAATTCAGACACACTAAAAATCAAAGTGAGATATTTAGGTGTTAATGAGAATATTTATTTTCATCCATACCTTAAAACTGATCTAAATAATCAGTTTTATAAAAATTTACAAAATAAATACAAACTTAATCTTTGTTTTGGTTTTCAAACGCTAGATTGTAATAAGGGTTATTGTTATCCACTCATTTATAAGACAAAATATGATTTTACATTATTTCATAGAAAGAATAAAGAAGGTAAATATGTTGATTGGGAAGAGGGAACTATTTTAGAGGCTACAATAATCAGATACAATAAATATTTTGAAGATGGCAAAGAATTAATAACAATCATCTCTGATTTGAAACCAATTAAATAATATTTCAGAAGCATTAATTTTTAATTCTCCGAAGGGTCTTCAAACAAGCAAAAAAAAAGAGTTCCCCGCAGGTGTCTCTCGATAGAGGACCCTGCGGATTAGCATTGCCAGATATACAATAAAAACTACTCTCAAAGCAAAAAACCTAAAAGGTTATTAGGTATAAACCGCAATATGAATAAGTAAGACATGTATTATATTGCACTCATAGACCTATTAGCGTAAGAAGAAAACTACAAGTACCCAACGTTGTATATTTTATCACATTACTTCTCCAAAGGGTCTCCAAACAAGAAAAATGAGATTTCCACGCAGGTTCCTCTATCGAGAGACACCAGCGGGGAACTGGCTTTAGAAGGACACCCTGCGGAGAATAAAAGTAACTTTAAAAGTCCCGAAAGGGGCTTTTTTCGTTTAATAGAAATAATGTTGAACAGCCAACATAATTAAGACAGTAACCACAAGACTGATCGGTAAAATACCTCTCATTGCGCCGGCAGCAAGGGTAAACTTTTTACTTTTTAGTGAAAGTTCTTTTCTAAGATATTTTAGCGTTGTCTGATAAAGAAAAATAGAAATGATCAGGAATAGTGTTACAGCTATGAGGTAAAATGATAATGGCATAAAAAACGCTTACTACATAAAAGTACTAAAAATAGCCAGCAATTTTTCTCTATTCAATATGATATTCTTCTCTGATGAGTTTGATCAGCCGTGTTGCTTTTTCCATTTGCTCCTTTAATAAGGGAACCAGATAATGTTTTGAAATATCCGTCATTCTGCCAATCCGGTTTGCATAAGCGATCAGGGTATTCTTATCAGTGGTCATCAGTTTGGCTTTCGGGTCTATTTCTACCTGTTGAATATTCAGACCGATATAGGTTTTGTCGGGATAAGTTACAAACTGTCTGTTGAAGATCATATTTCCAGATTCCTGTGCCAAAGCAGACTTTTCGATAAAGAGATTGGCATTCCGTAAAATAGTTCCTGATTCGATCCAGTAATTAGAAATAGAGTCGGCAACAGAGCCTTTGTTAATGATACGGAAATTACCAGAGTATCTTAACTGCGTGGCTGTTTTATCAGTAAAGTCGGGGAGTATCCAACGCAGGTAAGTGAAATTCTGCTGGTATACTGCTTTTACATTTTCAGAATTGTTATTAAAATTATACAAGGTGGTTTGTACAGAATCAAGCCCATTATTGATCTTGCCGGCAAAAGCAATGGTTGAATGCATCATGGCGGTATCTGCTTTCAGATCCCTAACCAGGCTGTTCATATATTTTTCTGCCCTGTCGTTTTCCACTTTATGTTCCAGGTAGTATTCTGCCAGGGTTCCGCAGAAAACGGCGAGAAATAACATTAGGAATTCTTTCAGGTTTGTTTTCCAGGTATTACTTTCTGAATGGCGATGGTGTGTGTGGACTTCCATACTGTTGATATTTGAAATGTGATTTTTGTATTGTTGATGTATTAATCAGGTCTGTTAAAAATAATGTCTCCAGTTAAACAAAAGCCGCATACCTACATACCAAACCGATTTCAAGTCGGGTGTTGGATCTCCAACAGGTATCAATGTACTTGCATGACTGGGTATATCAATGCCTGTATTGATCTGTAACATCAGGCTGGATGTTTGGTTTTGAGAAAAAGTTCTCAGCGGTCTGAATTCCAGAATGGGGAAATCTATTTTAGTGGAACGATATTCCACTACTGCAGAATTATTTCCGGTAGTTGGAAGGATGATAAAATCTTTTGGTGATCGTAATCCATAGAATGATAATCCGATTTCCCTTCCCAAAATAAATTGCAGTCTGCCAATACCTGTTGCAAAACCGGATTGCCAGGGAATGAGTCCGCCATTCACAGCAGCAATAGCCATTTTATTATAGGTTTTCGGTGCAAATAATAAAAGAGGACTTGCCAGGATCAGGTCTCCCGGTATCAAACAAAAGGGTAAGCGGATCCTTAGGTTATAAGCAGCACGAGCGGGTATGGCCGATTCGAGCGAATTGGTTGCAGCAGCTGTATTTGTGTATGTAAAATTATTTGTTGATGAGGCTTCCTGTTTCCAACCTGCCTGAATAAATATCAGCCCGTCGCCTGATTGGTTGAGCACTCCATCCAATCCGAGTCCAAAACGTATATTAGCTTCCATCCCGCCAACGCCACCTTTTGTCATCTGCGATTTTCCAAAACCGCCTGAAATAGCTGATCCGTTCAACGATGCAGATATCCCTATAAACGTTCCAATTTCGGCCCTGAATCTGGGTAGTTCGCCTTTGCCATCGGTTAACCCGGGTATCAATGTTTGAATCAGAATATCTTTAAAAGCGAGTGGGTCTAAATGCTCATCCGGCATTACAGTATTGGTACATGCGTTATAAGAGCCGGCCTCTTTTTGAATATCTGTTCTATTTGATGGAGTTGAAATACCTGCATTTTTACCCATTGCAGCGGTTAAAAGATTTTCCAGACTTTCTTTAACAATTCCTGCCACCAAAACAGCATCTTCTTTTCGCATGTAGGAGTCACCCATTACCACTAATCTTTTTCCATCCCAGGTTTGTACTTCCAATCCTGCTTCATTATAATAATCATGGGTGCCTTTTTGTAAGGAAGCGTTACCCCGGCTACCGGCTGCATGACCAGCGGCAAAAGCATCTTCAATAAAATGGATCGCAAAAGCTTCATCTGCAAACGCAGCACGCAGTAAGTTTTGTTTTTCAGTATCGGAAAGTTGGCTCTGAGTATATTGAATCATTTTTCGAATGGCGTGTGTGTGGTAAAGTACATACGCACCTAACGCATTAAGGCCCGAACCGGAAGTTGTTGTTTGTATAAAGTAATCAAGATAAGGGATGGCCACATTGGTTCTTGGAAGCAGAAAGTGAACACTGTTCGCGCCGGCTCTTGTAGCATATTCTTCGTCGGCTTTGATCAACTGCATATCCGATAACTGCAGTGCATTGAGATGCTGACTTTTTGTTTTTGCCTTGGCAAGGTTATTGTCTAATGCTGCAGCGATATTGGCTACTTGTAAGATCCAGTCAGTTTGCAAAACATTATGCAAAAGATTATCCGGAGAGCAACTGTGGTCGCCTGCAATGGCCGGCCATGCTGCATAATCAAGCATAGTGGTTTTGATTCTATGTGAAGAATCCATTACGCTTTCTGTTAGCCGGGTTTCGTATCCTGTTCTCATTTCCTTCCAGAGTATATTTAATTCTGAACGGAAAGCAGGACTGAGGTTTTGTATGGCCAGTAAAGCAATATTCCTGTGTTCAGGATACACCCAGGCACTCGTTGGTTTGATACCTGTAAAAAGAAATACAACAGATATTACACCGTACAACACTTTTCTATTACAATACCAGACAAAAGAGAATGATCTTTTAGCTAAAATTGTTTTGTAAGTGTAATGGTACATAAGTCTCATTTAAATGTATAGGATAAACCCTGACTCAAATTACTGATGAGTTTTTTAGCAAAAGGAGAAATTTGTCCTTCATCTTTTTGTAAGAAAAAGTTGGTAAAAAAACTAAGCCTGTCGGATAGATCAAAACTGGCACTGAAGTCTAAAGTGATCCTTGGATATTTTTTATTTCCAATCGGAAGATCCTCAATCTGTAAAGGGTTATTATAGGGAACCCTTAAAGGGAACTGGATGCTGCCAATGGTACTGATGTTGATCTTGCTGTTAATGGAAAAAACAAATTGCAGGTAATTATTCCAGCGCCAGTTATCTTTTACGATATTGCCCTTGTTGTTAATGCCAAATGCGTTCTGGAGAATATTTTTGATAGCAGGGGAGAGTGTATCAAAAGTTGGCAGGAAATCTTGTTCAAAAATGCGCCAGCTTTCCTTTTCATACATAAGCCCTGTACCTACTTTTAACCTGCCCCAGGAAAGCGAGTGTAAACTATAAGTAATGCCGGCACTTACATTTGTACGGTAATTCAATCCTCTTGATTCATCGTACATGAATGAACCAATGATCTCCGGAAAAAAATCTGCTTCGGAGATCAGTTTCCGATCAACAAATTTTTGTCTGAATAATGCCACTCTGAGCAAACTCCGCATGCGGTTGGATTCACGGTCTGTTCCATTCTGGTTAAAATAGAGGTCGTTCGACAGTTCAAATAAATGCCTTTTTGTAGCGTAGGATAAGGATGCGTTATGTTGTAAAAAAATATGACGCTCACCCTCATCATTAATATTCAAACCTAAACCCAGATCCCCGGTCAGTCTCTGTTGTTTAAGTGAATCGTAGTATGATTTCTCATTTAAAATTGACTGTGAATGAACAGAAGCCATAAGCCCTGCCATTGACAAAATAAATAAAAGCAGGTACTTATTTATTGAGTATCTGTTAATCATGAAATCATCTTTTTGCTTCTGAACCTTGATCTCTTCCGGAATAGCAGATTCGATCTGCCGTTTCCTTTTTCCTTCCGCTAAAATTATAGCAAATTCAGCCATTTCGGCGCAGATCAGCCATTAGGAAAAGGATTTAAACAGTCTAAACAATGATTTTGTTGAAAGCATTGGCAGGATAGCAGATTGAACGGCCTTTTGTATATTAGCCATTATGAAACAACTCACCCTGGTTGCCCTATTGCTGGCCTCAGCCTTTTTTTCGGTTGCCCAATCCCCTGAGCATATCATCGTAAAAACTGATCAGCACATGGCTGATATCAAACCCACTATGTGGGGGATCTTCTTTGAAGATATCAATCTGGCAGCTGATGGCGGCATTTATGCAGAGCTGGTAAAGAACCGTTCCTTTGAATTTACTTCCCCCATGATGGGTTGGAAAGAGCAGCGCAAGGGAGTTACAGGTGGGAGTTTATGGGTTTTGAACAGAGGTGCTGCCAACCAAAATAATCCGCGATATGTACGTGTGCAAAATGCACTCAGCGGTAACTATGGAATTACCAATGAAGGCTTTCGGGGAATGGGTGTGATGAAAGATAAACAATACGATTTTTCTGTCTGGGCCAGATGGGCAAAAGGATCTGAAGTAAAATTACGGATCGAATTAGTGAATGTGAAAGGGGAGGTAATCGGTACAGCTAAACTGGTAACCGGGTCTGGTGACTGGAAAAAATATGCAGTAAGCTTCACTTCTTCTGCAACAGATCCGAAAGCACAATTATCCATTTGGTTTGAAGGAAAAGGCTCGGTTGATCTGGATATGATCTCATTATTTCCCAAAGATACCTGGAAGAATCGTACAGGTGGGATGCGTGCAGACCTTGTTCAATTACTCGCAGATCTGAAACCAGGGTTTCTCCGTTTCCCGGGAGGTTGTATTGTAGAAGGCCGAGATCTTGCCAACCGATACCAATGGAAAAAAACAGTGGGTAAAGTGGAAGACAGGGAACTCATCATCAACCGGTGGAATACAGAATTTGCCAACAGGAGTACACCCGATTATTTCCAGAGTTTTGGATTGGGTTTTTATGAATATTTTTTACTGTCAGAAGATATTGGCGCATCACCATTGCCCATATTGAATTGCGGCATGGCCTGTCAATACAATACTTCCGAATTGGTACCAACCGATCAGCTCGATCCCTATGTACAGGATGCGCTTGACCTGATTGAGTTTGCCAATGGATCGGTACAAACCAAATGGGGAAAGCTCCGCGCTGCTATGGGGCACCCCGCACCGTTTAACTTAAAAATGATGGGTGTAGGCAACGAACAATGGGGCCCGCAATACATAGAACGGTATACTTATTTTGCAAAAACCATCAAGCAGAAATATCCATCTGTACAGTTGGTTTCCAGTGTGGGGCCCGGTGCAGAGGATGACCGTTTCCGTTTTCTCAATGATACACTCCGGAAAATGCATGCCGATATTCTGGATGAACATTATTATAAATCGCCCGAATGGTTTCTGCAGAATGCAAAACGGTATGATGATTATGACCGCAAAGGCCCCAAGATTTTCGCAGGCGAATATGCGGCGCATAGTGTAGGCATACCCAACGGTAAAACAAAAAACAACTGGCGATCTGCTCTGGCAGAAGCCGCATTCATGACGGGCCTGGAACGCAATGCAGATGTGGTTACTATGGCATCCTATGCACCTTTGCTGGCACATGTGGATGGCTGGCAATGGTCGCCCGATCTGATCTGGTTTGATAATCTGCAGTCTTATGGAAGCCCCAATTATTATGTACAAAAACTGTTCTCCAATAACCGGGGTTCTTATACGGTACCAATTGAAATGAATGGGAAAATGATCGCGGGACAGGATAGTTTGTATGCTTCTGCCAGTATGGATAAGAACAGCAATGAACTGATCATTAAAATTGCCAATACCATCGGAAAAGAGCAGACTGTATCCTTTGATCTGGAAGGTTTGAAAAAGGCAGATTCGAAAGCGGTATTAACCTATCTGCAAAGTAATGATATGAATGAGGTGAACTCATTGGAGAAACCATTAGCCGTTGCACCGCTTACAAAAGAAGTGGAGGTTAAGAATAAAGTATTGCGTGCAACCCTCTTACCCAATTCCTTTTCTGTGATCAGAATTAAATTATAAATCTCTGCGAAAACGCTCCGTTCTCTGCGGCTCTGCGGTGAAAGAAAGTTTCACCGCAGAGGCAGGGAGGCACATGAGTTAGCGCAGCGTTAGAATACTAATTCTAATTTACCCAGCCGCTCATTGATAAATGTCAGATCTTCTGCACTCAATTTTATTTCGCTGGCTTTAGCATTTTGTGTGGCCTGCTCCGCATTACGGGCACCAACCAATGCAATGGTAATGCCGGGTTGCTGTAAGGTCCAGGCAATCACCAACTGAGCCAGTGTTGCCTGTTTATCGGCCGCCAATGGTCGGATGGTATCCAGAAACGCATTGGTTCTGGTAATATTTTCAGCCGTGTAAAAACGATTACTCTCTCTGGTATCACCATCGTTATAACTTTGACCAGGTTTGAATTTGCCGGTCAAAAGTCCCCTGTGCAAAGGGCTGTAGGCAATCACTGCTTTTTTATTTTCCATACAATAGGGCACTACTTCTTTTTCAATATCCCTGAATACCATACTATACGGAACCTGGTTAGCGGCAAGTGATACAACGGTTTCAGCCACTTTCATCTGATCGGCCGTATAATTACAAACCCCGCCGGCTCTGATCTTTCCTTGTTTTTGTAATTCTACAATGGCTTCCATGGTTTCTTCGATGGGGGTAGTAGGATCGGCCCAATGGATCTGGAACAGGTCAATATAATCTGTGCCTAATCTGCGTAAACAATTTTCACATTCCTCTATCACACTTTCCTTTCCGGCATATTTATATACTTCCAGAGGACTACCGTCATTGAATTTACTGGAAAAGAAATGTTGTCCCTTCTGCATATCCCAGCGCAAACCGTATTTGGTGAGGATCTGTACCTTATCGCGGGGTAAGGATTTTAAAGCGTCTCCTACGATCTCTTCACTTAACCCTTGTCCGTATGCGGGTGCGGTATCAATAGAGGTTACTCCCAGCTCATAAGAGGCTAAGATAGCTTCTAATGCCTCTTTCCTGTCGGCACCGCCCCACATCCATCCACCAATGGCCCATGCCCCAAATGTGATCGCTGATGCAGTGATGCCCGATTGACCGATCTGTCTGTATTCCATAATATTGAATTTGTAAATTTTGTTGAAATAAACTCCGGTAAAGTTGAGAATAATCTGCTGTATAAAACACGAGAAGTAAAATATTGTTTAGATTTAATTATTGATGCAATGAGTGAATGACAGAATGATAGCATGTTAGAATGTGCTTCAAAATTCTATCATGCACTCATTCTATTATTCTATCATTGATTTAAACCCGCTTGCTATGTCTGCCGATACAACCAATGTAAATAACAAAGCCAAAATACAAAACACTTTTGATGCCATTGTGGTAGGCTCGGGAATCAGTGGTGGCTGGGCCGCTAAGGAACTGACCGAAAAAGGGTTGAAAGTTTTGATGCTGGAACGTGGCCGGGATTATAAACATATTGAAGACTATACTACTGCCACAAAAACCCCTTGGGAGTTTGAACACAGGGGAAGAACCACAGACGAACAAAGAAAAAAATATCCTGTGATACACCGTGGCTGGGCTGCCAGTGAACCGGTGATGGCCTCATGGGCCAATGAAGAAGATTGTCCGTATACAGAAGTGAAACCATTTACCTGGTGGCGTAGTTACCAGTTAGGGGGTCGCTCTATTTTATGGGGCAGACAGAGCTATCGCTGGAGTGATCTTGATTTTGAAGCCAATGGTAAAGAAGGGGTGGGCGTTGACTGGCCCATCCGTTACAAAGACATTGCCCCCTGGTATGATTACGCAGAGAAATTTGCAGGGATCAGCGGATCGATGGAAGGCCTGGCGCATTTGCCGGATGGACATTTTTTACCACCGATGGATCTTAACTGTGTAGAGAAAGATGTGGCAGCTCGTATCAAAGCGCAATACAAAGGAGAGCGGCATTTATTCATAGGCCGGGTAGCCAATCTTACGGCACCTATTGAAGGAAGAACGCAATGTCAGTTTCGTAACCGTTGCTGGGAAGGTTGTCCTTTTGGCGGGTATTTCAGTACCCAATCATCAACTTTGCCGGCTGCCATGAAGACGGGTAATTTAACGGTTCGTCCCTTCTCTATCGTAACCAGACTGATCTACGATAAGGATACGCAGAAAGCAAAAGGGGTGGAGGTATTAGATGCCGAAACCAACCAGACCTACGAATATTATTCAAAAATTGTTTTCTTAAATGCCTCAGCATTAAATTCTACCTGGGTATTATTCAATACGGCAACAGATATCTGGCCCGGTGGATTGGGCAGCAGCAGTGATCAGTTAGGCCATAATGTAATGGATCATCATTATAACCTGGGTGCATCCGGACAGGTAGAAGGTTTTGAAGACAAATACTATTCAGGTAGAAGGGCCAATGGAT
>CANGOX010000074.1 GCA_947455605.1 Chitinophagaceae bacterium | reverse complement strand
GTTCAACAGTCCGCTTTTTATAAAAACGGTTTCATCAAATAACTTGTATTGTTTCATGGTATTTTTTTTAGCGTTTATTTTGCCGGTGGTACAATGCCTGTTACACCGGGTTCAGTATTCGTACTATCGGCCGTGGCATTGGTCAATACCTTCTTATGTGTATTCACGATCTGTACTTTAGCCGGCACTTTTTCTATGGCAATGAACTTATTGGCCAATAACAACACTATCGAAATAAAGATAGCCACTGTAGTAAGCCCCACCCCTCTTGAATAGCGTTTCGCCCCTTTTTCTGTAAGTGTATTGTTCTTATTGTAAGAGTTGGTATTGGCTGCAATTTCATACAATAATATTTCTTTGTATGTCTTATCCATTAATTCATGATATTTTTTTACACTAAAGGCCTGATCCAGTGGTCTGGTTCGAAAAATACTCAGCATGAGTAATATTGAGCCGATAAAGAAACCAATGGGTAAGATGGATATGAACTGGATCAACTGTAATGTACCATCCAGCCCGTTTAAAAAGAAGGGTATGAATAATACGGTAACTCCAATAATGGTTCCGGCATAAGAATGTTGCTGACGATAGGAGTCTACCTGTTTTTCAATGATTTCTTTTGAATTCTGTGCAAGAAATTCCAGGCTTCTGAGGTCATCCATTATATTGCTGGATTTGAAATGCAAAGTTTATCCACAATGCAGGTAATTCATTACATAAGCTTCATTATAAATTATAAAATTCACAGGTTTTACCAAATAACAAGACTAACGCCTATATGTGAATCATATAATCTTTTTCGATAGTTATGTAAGAACCGGCAATGTAAGAAAACGCAATTTTGTCTATCTATTCAGCATGATATGATCGTTCGGATCCTATCAATTTCTTTAATACATTTTCCTATGAAAAGAACTACGCTGCTTGGTTTTATATCAAGCCTGCTCATTTTTACCTCATGTACATCTACCCGAATCACCAGCAGCTGGAGAGAACCCGATAAGCAGGTGGTGGTTGCTCAATTAAATAAAGTGTTGGTTGTTGGTATGTTCAATAATGAATCCAACCGCCATAGAGCTGAAGACCAGATGGCTGGTTATCTGAATGGCAAAGGAGTTGTATCCTATTCCTATCTCGACGTAAATTTCAATAAAAACAATGAAGAGGTTTTACGGAATAAGATCAAAGCCGACGGATTTGATGCTGCTGTTACGATGCGGTTGATTGATGTTGATAAAGAACAAACCTACAATCCGGGTAATATGCTCTCTTACCCCTCCTATTACCGGAATTTTAGCGGCTATTATTACAGAAGCTGGTCTTATTATTCAACTCCCGGTTATTATTCCACTACCAAAACGTATACGATTGAAGTAAATGTTTATTCCATCAAAGAAGATAAAATTATCTGGTCAGGTCTTACAGAAACCACCAATCCCGATGGAGTGAAAAGATTGACGGAAGAAGTAGCCAAAGTTGTATTCAATAAGATGGTTGAACAAGGTTTTATCAGTAAGTAAGCCATGTAATTACGTTGCAGTTCATTAACTTAGAATTACCCAATTATCATAACCCTCTTTGCTGTAAAGCTGATCTTCTCTGTTTTGCAAGGCCGGTAATATTTATTTCTTCAATTCATCCTGGTATTGCTCTCTGGCCTGTTTATAATCATTCCACTTAAAATTCATCAGAAAATCACGAGCGGCTTTGGCACCGGCTTCGAACATGGCTAGCTTTTCCTGATCTGACAAAAAGAAGTTAAGCCAGTTAAATTCACTGAGTGGCACAGTGCCTACTCCTTTTTCGAACATTTTATTTTTGAGTAAAAAGTCTTTGTCGTAATAAAAGCGGATGGTATTGAACATTCTTCCGATAAAACCTATAAAACTCCAGCCTGTAGGTGATTGCAGATTGTCTTCTGGTTTGCTGTCGTTGAGATCAATGCCAAAAGAAGGTAATCTGGGTGTACGAACAGCCGGGTTATAAAAAATACTCATTGGAAAATTGGAGAGCACACCCCCATCTACAAAGCGGCTGATGGATGGGGCCTGTTCCTGGCCAAGACGGTCTACCCAGTTCTTCTGTATCAACGGATCGGTATTGGGGATATGGGCAATATAATAGGATTCGAAAAAAACGGGCAGCGACATGGATGCCCTTACAAAACCGGCAGGATGTATCGAGTCTCTATCTGCAGGTAACCGAAACAGATCGATCATTGCAGGGAATTCGATTTTGTTCTGGGTAACCAGATCGGCGGTGATAAAAGTTACATCGGCCGTTAAACTGGCAACACCTACCGGATGGATAACACCTTCCCGTAAATGCAGGGAAGGTAATTCGGAAGCTTTCTTGATGAGGTCGGTCACATTATGAATATTCCGCGCTATGAATTGTTGTTTTACCCAATCGTAGAAATAATCACCGGGGTTCATTCCCAGACCATTCAGCCTGAAATTTTTCAGTATCCCTTTTACATATAACACCAAAGCTACCATACAAAAAGTGACCAGGCCCAGACCTATAAAAAAACCATCGGTAACCGCACTCAGGGAAGGAAAGAAATGCTGCAGTAAATAAAAGATACCCGATCCAAAGAATAAGACAGCGAAAATTATGATCATAGATCGGATAAAGGCTGTAGCCCTTTTTGTGAAGTCCTTCGACTTAACAAATTTTTTCACCAGCCATTTGATCACAGGCGGGCCATCTACAAATTTGAAAAAATCCATCTCAGCCAAAATCCCGATCACTTCTTCGGATTTGGCGGCTGTTTTATCTTTTCCTGAGATCACCATTAATGCCGTATTGATGGCACCTGCACTGGTACCTGCCTGTCGCAGAAACCGTATACCCATTTGCTCAAGTACATAAGTATACCCTACCAGTGCAATACCTAATACTCCTCCCCCTTTTTGTACAAGGTTAACATACTGGTGTTGTTCCTCATCCAGTACATCAGAAACCTGCAGGCCGGGTTTGTCTTTTTTTAGTTGCTGCACATAGGGGTCTGCGAGATCTGTAAATTCTTTTACCGTTAAGGGCATAGTGATGATGTTAACTATTGATCAGAAAGGAAATCGTTTAATAGCGGGGGAAGAGATAGTAAGATAAATTCTTAGGATGAAATATCCAAATATGCTAAGGAGATTGTTGTTGGTCATAAGACCAATAACAACGGGGGACGGACGGGCGGGGCGAAATTATTCGGCCGGATTGTTGATCTCTTCAAAAATTCCGGTCTCTTTGTTCTTGCGCACTTTATCCCAGGGAAAACATTGGCCATTCATAGCGATATAGACTCCATGCGGCAGCGTTTGCACAAAAGCCAGGGCACTACCGATATTAAATAAACCATCCGAGCTACCGAACTTGATAGGGATCATTGCACCGGTGATCACGATCGTTTTATCTTTTACCTGTTCAGACAATACGCTGGCCGTTTCCGTCATGGTATCGGTTCCATGTGTGATCAGGATCTTATTTCTGGCAGATAAATGACAATGCCGCGCAATCAGTTCACGGTTTTCAAGTGTCATGTCAAGACTATCCATCAGCATCAGGGTAGTGATGGCGCAATCCAATTGACTTCTGCCAAGATCAAGCAGTTCTTTCAAATGGGTTTCCTTAAAATATAATTGACCTGTGATGAGGTTATATTCTTTATCAAAAGTTCCGCCGGTGACAAAAATCTGAATAGACATATACTGGGTTTTTAATATCAGAACTGATCGCTTATCCTATAAAGTTCCTTCAAACTTTCGGTGTAGCACTATTTTGAGAAGAAAACTGTGAATCATGTAACCCGTTAGCTATAAGGTGTAAGCCGTTTTCTCCCCCTATGCAGACCTTTGTACCTAAATTAATTCTGTTGCTTAGGCAAGTTAAATCAACCTCTCAAAAATGAAAAAAATATTAGTTCTTATTACGCTTGCCGCAGTTTTTGTGGCTTGCAATACAACACCCAAAGTACCGGTAGTGGTAGTTGATACTTTAGCCATCCGCCAGAAAGCGGTTCTGGAAGAGCAGGTACGTGTGCAGGCCGAGAAAGATTCGATCAACAGAGCTGCCGATCTGAAAAGAGAACGCAGGCAAGCCAGAAATGAAGCGGCCCGCAATAACCAATCCGCCGCAGGCTACCAGGATGCTTCCTCAGAAACACCTGCTCCTGCTGCACCTGCCAAAAAGAAAGGCTGGAGTGCCGCTGCCAAAGGAACGGCCATTGGTGGTGGTGTAGGTGCCATTGCAGGTGGAATTATCGGTCATAACCTGGGAGGTGCCGCTATTGGTGCTGTTGCAGGAGGTGGTGCAGGCTACCTGATAGGAAGAGCCAAGGATAGAAAAACCGGAAGAGTGGTAAAGAAAGTAGATACTACCCGTGCACCAAAACAGTAGTATTCCTTACAGGTGAAGTTCAGCAGGGATACGTTTTTTAATACATAGTTACCGAACAGAAAACAAAGGCCACATAGCAGTAAACTATGTGGCCTTTGTTTTAGCCAATGCAACCACTTGTTTAAAAATATATGCACACAAATCAAAGAGACAAAAACCCTACTGCTATTATTTATTGGCAGGTTTCTTCCGCATGATCAATGTAAGTTTTTGAACAGTAGGCTCTTCCGTACCCAGCATTTTTCCCCAGGGTTTTAGTTCTTCTATTCTGTCGAAAATGATTTTCAACACTCCAATAACAGGGATGGACAAGAACATTCCGGGTACCCCCCACATAGCGCCACCGAGTAATACGATCACGATAGAAATAAAGGCATTGATCTTTACACGGGAGGATACAATGAGCGGGATAAGCACATGGTTATCGAGAAACTGAATAAAAAGATAAGCGAGTGTGATGCCGATCTGTGTTTGTATTCCATCTTTTGTTATGGTTGCTACAATAACCGGGAGTAAGATGGCAATAAAACCACCAATATAAGGAAGCAGGTTGAGAAGGGCGGCCGTGATCCCTAATAAAATGGCATATTTGATACCGAATAAAAACAAAGCGGCGGTATTCAATAATGCCACTACAATTCCTTCCAGTAATAATCCGATCATATACCGCTGGATAGCACCTTTGGTCTCTCTTAAAACATCTGCCACCCTTTCTGAATCAGAATTGCCAAATACATCATACAAGAAAGTAAGAAAATGATTCTTGTAAAACAGTAACACAAATGTGTAAACGGGTAACAGAAAAAATACACCAATGGTACCTGCAACGGTTCCCAGTGTTTGACCGATCATGGGCTTCATGGCAGTTTCTGCTTCTGCGATCCATTGATCCTGCTGTTTAAGATTCATCCCAAAAGCATCTCTGATGAAATGCTGGAAATTGGTGAATAAAACCATGGAACGGGTTTTGAGCAAAGGCAGATCATCCCCAAAATTCATCAGCTGTGTGATAATGAAATAGGCAACTCCGGCAATCGCAGTAAAAGCCAGCAGAATGGCAAAGGTGATGGCCCAGAATTTTGGTACCCGGATAAATTCCAGTTTCACTACCAGCCTGTTAAGCAGGATGGCCAGCAATAATGAAAAACAAATAGGGGTAAGAATATCACGCAGATTGATCAATACATATACCAGTAGTGTAAGGCCAAAAAGGATAACCGTTGCTTTTATATAGAAAGGGTAGGTTTTTTTCATGGATAGGCCCGATTGCTTGAACAATGCACACGTACAATGTGCTGTGTAATTATATCAATAAAGTTACAGAATAAATAGGGTTGTTGGTGAAAAGACCCACAATGGTAAGGGTAGAAATATTACACTTGGCAATAAGCTTGTTTAGGACGAATTTTGAGCTATGGACTTATTGCATGTATCAGGTATCCATAAAAAGATCGACGGAAATTTTTCTCTGAGTGATATTAGTTTCTGCCAGCAGGCATCTCAAAAGATCGCTATTGCAGGAGAAACCGGTTCAGGGAAAAGCACGCTATTGAAGATCATTGCAGGATTGGTGCAGCCGGATGCGGGCACCGTTATTTTTGAAGGAGAACGTGTAAGGGGCCCGTTGGAAGAATTGGTTCCCGGCCATAAGCGTATTGCTTACCTGTCGCAACATTTTGAATTACGCACCAATTACCGGGTTGAAGAAGTATTGGAATATGCCAACAAATTAACAGAAGAAGAAGCTTTCACATTATATACAGTATGCCGCATAGATCATTTATTAAAACGCAGAACCGATCAGTTATCGGGTGGTGAAAAACAAAGGATCGCACTGGCAAGGTTACTGACTACTAAACCGGGATTATTATTACTGGATGAGCCCTTCTCTAACCTGGATATGATCCATAAATCGATACTGAAATCTGTGATCCGGGATATTGGTGAAGAATTGAACATCAGTTGTATCATGGTATCGCATGATCCGCTGGATACTTTATCCTGGGCCAATGAGATCCTGATCATGCAAGCGGGAAAGATCATTCAGCAGGGAACACCTGAAACGGTATATCATCAGCCACAAACCATTTACACTGCGGCTTTACTAGGTAATTACAATCTTATTTCCGCCGCAAAAGCAAGCTATCTGCTAAAGGCACACCACAGTATTGAATCAGGAAAAAAAATACTGATCCGGCCGGAGCAATTCAAGATCAGTATAGAACCCAATTCACATCTGAAAGGCCAAATCGAATATATTGGTTTTATGGGTGCATACTATGAACTACAGGTGGTATCCGGTGAAGATGTTTATGTGGTAAGAACAACGAATGCAGATTTCCGTAAAGGAGATACCATTTATTTATCTGTATCCGCCGATGATATCTGGCTCATTTGATTGCAGACAGTTCAGATACTGTCTTCTCTCCTTTTCTGATCCATTTGATTCTCTTCCACAGAATTGGATGCATCAGGATTAAGCGTGTCTTTATCTTTTTTATTTCTCCAGATCAAAAACAGGATAAGGGCAATTGCTATGATAGTCGTCATCACAACCGTAAGGATATTTAATTCTGACATACACGACTGTTTTTCTAAAGTTACCAACAATTCAATGGGCGTAATGTTAAGTTTAGATAATCCCTTTGATCCTAAAGTGCAGAAAGATCAAATATTTGAGATTGATAGATACATGTAAAAAAGCCTGTTATCACTGGTCCTACCGCCAAAACCCACCTTTTTACCTATTCCTCCCTTATTTGGCAACATTCTTTGGTTTCTTTTTGTATATTAAATTCCCCGTTGAGCCTTACTTATTATTCATTATTAAAAAGTACACATGAAAAAGAATCATTTCTACTTCGTGACGCTTTTAGCGGGCATTGCCTTGCTATCGGCAACCAAACCCTTTATACGTGCTCCTTATGGATTGATCAAGGGAACGCCAGAGATCAAATCTGTTAGTGCATTAACTTTCGGGAAAGACGGGATCCTGTTTATCGGCGACTCTAAATCTGCCACTGTATTTGCGGTAGATACAAAGGATGCAAAGAAAAATGAAACAGCGGCTGCTGTTTCGGTAAGCAATATCGACCAGCAGATCGCAACCGCATTGGGTACACAGAAAGAAAATATCACCATAACAGATCTGGCAGTGAACCCTGTATCTAAAGAATTGTATGTGGCTGTTCAATACAGCGATGGCACTCCGGTGATATTGAAAGTAGGGAATGATAAGATCGAACCCCTTTCCTTAAAAGATGTGAACTATTCAAGCATTGCCTTGAATGATGTATATGCAGAAGATGCCAAAGATGCCCGTGGCAGACCTATGCGGGTTTCTACCATTTCTGATATCGGATTTGATAATGGAAAAGTTTTGGTAAGTGGTTTATCCAATAAAGAATTCAGTTCTACTTTCCGCAGTATCCCTTTTCCGTTTACAGATAAGCAGGACCAGGCTTCTCTGGAAATGTACCATGCATCGCATGGCCGCTATGAAACCACTTCTCCTATCAGAACATTTACAACCGGAAAGATCAATGGTAAGGATTATCTGATTGCCAGCTATACCTGCACACCCCTTGTATTGTATCCGTTAGACGAATTGAAATCTGGTCTGCATGTAAAAGGCCGGACCGTTGCAGAAATGGGTGCAGGAAATACACCGATAGATATGACAACCATTACCAAGAACGGTGAAACTTTTCTGGTAATGGCCAATACAGCCAGAGCCGTTGCCGAAGTAAGTTATAAAACCATTGCGGCTTTTGAAGGCACGTTAACTGAGCCTGTAAAAGGAACCGCAGGAACAGCTTTTGTACAGGTTCCTTCTTTAACCAAAGTATTGCAGATGGATAAACTGGATAAGAACCATGTAGTAATCATCCAGAAAAAAGAAAACGGAAGCATGGATCTGCTCACAACAACCAATGAGGCCCTCTAACCATTGCATATCAGCTCATAACAGCAGGTTAGGCAGTTTGTCTAACCTGCTGTTTTTTGTATTGCTCTTTCTGAGCGCCTGCCGCTATGAACCCAATGAGCCCAGAATCCTCTTTAAAGAAAACAGGGCAGTATCGGTTTTGATACCAGAAAAGATCTATGCCGGCATTGATGCGGATTCACTGAATACACTTGTAAAGATCAGGCTGGCAAAAATTGAAAATGCCACATCTATTTTGGGAGAATACCGGTCAGACCATGGATTGATCTTTACCCCGTTGATCCCATTTACACAGGGAACGGATTATGAGATATTGGTGAAAGGCCTTACTGCGGCACATTTTAGCATTCCACTTGCCAACAGTACAGATGCACCCAATCTAACCACCTGCTATCCGCAGCAGGATAGCTTACCGGAAAATCTCTTAAAGATCTACCTGCAATTCTCGCATCCAATGAGAGAAGGGTTATCGGATAAATATATCCGTATCATAAAGAATGGAACAGATACATTACAAGATGTATTTCTTAATCTTCAACCGGAATTGTGGAACGAGAACAGAACCGTATTAACGGTGTGGCTTGACCCCGGCAGGATCAAACGGGATCTGCAGCCTAATTTGCGTTTGGGGAACCCACTCCAGGCAAACAATACTTATCAATTACAGGTTTCCAAACAATGGAAGGATATAAATGGGCGCGTTTTGCAAAAAGATTATTCTAAAAAATTTATCGTTACCCAAAGAGATAGTATTTGTCCCAACCCGGAAATATGGAAAATGAATTTGCCAAAATCCGGGTCACCTGAATCACTGGTTATTTCTTTTGGAGAATCGCTTGACCATTATTTATTGATGGAAGCGATGCAGATCAGCACCACTGAGGGTGTTTCGATAAAAGGTACATTTGAATGGGATAGTTTTGACCGGTCATGCCGTTTTACTCCGGCAGCAGTATGGATGGCAGGCAATTATGTATTGACCATTGCTTCCAGACTGGAAGACCTGGCAGGTAATAACCTGAACAGGCCATTCGACCGGGATATGACTAAAACAAAAAAGCCCTCAACACAGGAACTGTACAAAAAATATTTCAGGATAGAAAAATAGCAGCAACACATGAAAAGTAAATCACTACTTTCACTGGCATTCATCATTTGTGTATACCAGACTAATGCACAACAAACACAGAAACCACCGCTTCATGGAAAGAACTGGATGGCAGTTACCGGAAAACCCCTGGCCGCTACTGCGGGTTCTATGATCTTTCAAAAAGGGGGTAATGCCGTGGATGCAGCCTGTGCTATGCTAGCCGCAACCTGTACCATGTGGGATGTATTAAGCTGGGGAGGCGAAACGCAGGCATTGATCTATAATCCCAAAACAAAAAAAGTGATCGCGATCAATGCCATGGGCGTAGCACCAACCGGAGCTACGGTTGATTTCTTTAAAAGCAAAGGGTACAGTTTCCCGCCAGAGTATGGACCGCTTGCTGCAACAACACCCGGCACCGTTGGTGGCTTGTGTTTGATGTTATCTGAATATGGTACCATGAGCCTCAAAGAAGTATTAACACCGGCTATGCAACTTGCCGCAGGCTATCCTATTGAAGCACAAACAGCGAACAGTATGGAGAAGGGAAAAGAGATGATCAAACAATGGCCTTATTCCAAAGCGGTTTTTATGACACATCCCGGTGAAAAAAGAGAAGCACCTGAGGCAGGAGAAATTTTTGTACAGAAAGATCTGCTGGCTACGCTCACCAAACTGGTAGAAGCAGAACAGAAAGCATTAAAAAATAAGAAGAACCGTAAAGAAGCGATCATGGCTGCTTTTGACCGGTTTTATAAAGGAGATATTGCAGATGAGTTTGTGAGAGGAAGTAAAGAACAGGGCGGACTGATCACCAAAGAAGACCTGGCCAGATGGAAACCTGTGATAGAAGAACCCTTGCATACCAATTACAAAGGCATTGAAGTATATAAGCTTCAACAATGGACACAAGGGCCAATGTTATTACAATCACTGAACATACTGGAGAATTTTGATCTGAAGTCAATGGGCTATAACAGCAGTAAGTATATTCATACTTTATACCAGACATTGAACCTGAGTTTTGCCGACCGTGATTTTTACTATGGCGATCCGAATTTTCCTCCGGAAGAACCCATTAAAGGATTATTAAGTAAGGCTTATGCAAAAGAAAGAGCGAAGCTGATCCAGTTTGACAGGAATGATGCGAAAACTGCACCGGGTGATCCTTATCCTTTTGAAGGCAAGACCAATCCTTACCTCGGTCTATTAAAGCAAAGAGAATCACTGATGGATACGGCAGCGAAATCAGGCACGGCAGTTCCCAAGCACGACCAGACCTATAACAAAACTGAGTTAAACAATACGTTAGCTATGGTGGATGAGCAATACATGGACCGTTTATGGCGGGGTACCACTTCGGTAGAAGCAGCAGATACTTCGGGCTGGGTGGTTTCTATTACGCCCAGTGGCGGATGGCTGCCGGCTTGTATTGCGGGTCATACGGGTGTGGGCATGAGTCAGCGCATGCAAAGCTTTGTACTTGATCCCATGATCGATCCATTCAATGTTGTAGAGCCGGGTAAGCGGCCTCGTGTAACCTTAACCCCTACCCTTGCATTGAAAGACAACAAACCTTATTTATGCTTTGGCGTACAAGGGGGTGATACACAGGATCAGAATTTATTACAGTTCTTTCTGAACATGGTTGAATTCAATATGACCGTTCAGCAATCTACAGAAGCGCCTAATTTCAATACCAATCAATTGTGGCTATCCTTAGGCGGAACAAAAATGGAAGACAGAAAACCAAGACCGGGTAATATTCTGTTATCCAATCTTACACCGGTGGGTGTTGCCAATGACTTAAAGAAAATGGGATACAAAGTAACCACGGGTGAAAGAACCAGTGGCCCGATCAATGCGATATTCCTGGATGGGAAACATAAAAGTTTATGGGGTGGCAGCAGTAATAACGGAGAAGACTATGGGATTGGCTGGTAAATAAGTATATTTCATTTGAAATTATTTTATGAAATACAGGTTACTCATTTCCCTCCAGATAATTTGTTTGCTGATTTGTTTTTCGTTACCAGCGCAAAAGCAAACCCTGCATCCCAATATTCTTTTCATTCCGGTGGATGATCTAAGGCCTGAATTAGGTTGTTATGGTAACGGGCTCATCAAAACACCCAATATTGACCGGCTTGCGAGAAACGGGATGGTTTTTACTCGTGCCTATTGTCAACAGGCGGTCTGTAACCCTTCCAGGGCAAGTCTGTTAACAGGTTTACGACCAGACACTTTGCAGGTATGGGACCTGCAAACTCCTTTTCGGGGTAATCTGCCGGATGCTGTAACACTTCCTCAGTATTTTAAAAACAATGGCTATCAAACCATCGGTATAGGAAAAGCCTTTCACAATATTTTTCCGGATTCTCTTTCCTGGT
Organism: Chitinophagaceae bacterium; assembly: GCA_947455605.1. Classification (GTDB taxonomy): domain Bacteria; phylum Bacteroidota; class Bacteroidia; order Chitinophagales; family Chitinophagaceae; genus Sediminibacterium. Next base: position 7,571 of record CANGOX010000074.1, on the reverse strand, counting down.
CGGAAGCATTGCATGTAGATGGGTTTCCATTCGATCCGGATGCAGTATATACAGACGAACCAAATCTGAGTATCATAGCAGAGAAAAAAAAGAAATTTATAGACCGCAAAGACACTTCCCGGATAGATCAATACGGACAATGGTATATTAAAGCAAATGCTATGGAAAAAGCAGATGTACCGGATGACGCCTATTATGATGGTGCACAAACTACCCGGGCCATTCAGAAACTTACTCAATTGAAAGAAAGGAAACAACCCTTCTTCTTATCGATAGGATTCTATAAGCCACATTTACCTTTTAATGCCCCAACAAAATACTGGAACCTTTATTCAGAAAAAGATCTGCCGGTAGCTACCAACCCATATATCCCCTACCTGGCACCTGAATTTGCCATAAGTGGCGGAGATGCGGAATTACGTGGCTACGATGACCAGCATGATCTGCCAACTCCCTTACAAACTCCTTTATCCAAAGAGAAACAACAGCAATTGGTACATGGTTATTATGCCAGTATTTCTTACATAGATGCACAAATAGGGAGATTGCTGGATGAACTGGACAAACTGGGGCTTACCCAAAATACGATCGTTGTATTATGGGGAGATCATGGCTGGAAACTGGGCGAACATAACGGATGGTGCAAACAAACCAATTATGAAATTGATACGCGCGTTCCGTTGATTGTAAGTGGGTTTGGCGTACAAGCAAAAAACAAGCAGACTGCTGCATTGGTAGAACTGGTAGACATTTATCCTTCGCTTTGTGCCATGGCAGGTTTACAAACACCCGGTTATCTACAAGGCAGGAGTTTTGCCCCTCTAACCAGTAATCCGGCACTAGCCTGGAAACAGGCGGCTTTCAGTCAATTTCTGATGGGTCATTTTCCTAAAAAAGAAAGCGGGAAAAATGACCGGATGGGCTATTCCATGCGCACAGATGGATACCGTTATGTTGAGTGGTATACCTGGCAGAATAATAAAAAAGGCCAACTGATTGCCAGAGAATTGTATGATGAGAAAAAAGACCCGCAGGAAAACAGGAATGTTGTACTTGAGTCTGGGTATCAAAAAATGGTTCCCTTGCTAACCAAACAACTATCTGAGGGTTGGCGAAAAACAGTGAAATAATTTTTCTGAAGGTGAAAGACAAAATGATCAGACTGTTTTTTCTTTTAAGAATAAACTCACAACAAAAGCCAGCACTGAAAAGCATCCCAATGCTACAAATGCCATTTGAAAATTCCCGGTCATATCAGCGATCTTTCCCAATAATGGAGAACCGGCTAATATCATAATTATCCCCAGCATATTTACTAACCCCATAGCCGCCCCTGCTCTGCCGGGAAATAAGATCGTTGCTTTGCTGAACAGGGCTGCATAAGGAAGCCCGCAACCAAATCCCAACAGTACGATCGCCAGTAATACCAATGGGAAAGTTGAAGCAAGAAAAGCAAGAAAAAAGCATCCTGCAATATTAAAACTGATACTGATGAGTATCAATCTGCGATAGCCAAGCTTTTTAACCAATTGTCCGCCATAGGTTCTTGTAATGATACCCAATAATAATACGATTGAACCAACAGCGCCTGCAGTTTTGGGTGTTAACCCGATATTCAGTTTTAAAAGTTCATTGATCCAGGTTCCGATCACGATCACCAATCCGAAAGAAGCCATCTGTAAAAATCCCAGTAACCAGAGTTCTTTATGCGATAATAATTCACCAAGATCCACATGTGGGTGACTATTTTTTTGCGGGGCAGGTGCAGAAACAAAAAAGAGGATGAGTGCAAGACCTGCAATAACTGCAGTACATAAAAAAGCACCAGACCAATTAAAAACAGAAGCCAGTTGCGGAACAGCAAAGATCACAAATCCCGAACCCAATAAAATAGAGGCTCCGTATAACCCTTGTGCTTTGGGTAGTTGTTCATGTGGTAATGATTGTGCAATATAACGGGCACTTCCAATAAAACTGATACCGGTCCCGATACCAATAAAACATTTCCAGAAAAGCAATTGCTCATAACTGCCGGCGAATGCAATGGCTGTATTACCTAAGGTGATGATCAGTAACCCGGCAAGGATCACTTTTTTTCCGCCAAACCTGTCGGCCAGATGTCCACCAGGAATCTGCATCAACGCATGCGTTAAAAAAATAGCACTGGTAAGCAGGCCTGCCTGGGCTTTATTAAAAGCGAACTGCTGCATCAAAGAGGCAGCAAGCGGCGCATGATTCGTGTAGTTTACCGAAAAGGCAAATCCTACAAGGCAGGCAAACAATAATGGCAGAGTTTGGTTGGGTTTCATACAGTACGATTAAATGATCTTATTTTCCTGTTTCGGCAATCTCGTGAACACGTTTTTTGATATCTTTTCCCCAGATCTTATACCCTTCTACATTGTAATGCAATTTGTCATCCCTGAATAAAGAAGTGATCGGTTTTCCATCTTTTCCTAAAAAGTTAGCAGATGAATTAATGGTAAACAGGCCGGGTGTTTGTTTGCAATATTCTTCAATCAAACGATTGGCTTCCTGAACATTTTCCCAAACAGACCATCTTCTTTCGCATGGCGATATCTGTAACCAGGTGATAGGAGTAGTTGGATATTTTTGCCGGATCACTTTTACCGTGTATTTAAAAAGTTCAAGTACCTGGTCTGGTGCTTTGTCTTTTTCACTTCCTACAATATCATTACCTACATACATAAAGATAGCAGCAGGATTAAAAGGGTAAACGATCCGTTTAACATAATAAGCCATCTCACTCATATTAGAACCACCGTATCCACGATGGATGATTTCTTTGTAATCCAGATCAGTGCGGATATTCTCCCATAAACGGATATAGGAACTGCCCATAAAGAGAATCGCTTTATCTGAATACTTTTCCACTTTGGCAGCACTATCAAATGCCCGTATATCTTTCTCCCATCGGGTTACATATTCTCTCGGACTTACTGTATAGATATAACGCAGTTGGGTATACAACCAATCGGTCATAGATTGTACGGAGCTATCCAGTTTGTCTTTATTGTTGTCCAAGGTATGTCCGGCTCCATAAAAAGGCCGCCAGCCTGTGGGTACTCCTTCCTGCAAGCAACGCTGGTAAGCAATATAAGCACCATCATGAAAACCATGATAGAGATAAGAGCTATCATAGGGAACTGTTTTATCTGCCGTACCAGCCACATTGAATAAAGGTGCATCACCGGCTTTGATCCAACGATAATCAGGAATGGCACCCCATGAGTTCAATACGCCCTGCACTTTTGAGGAGAAGCCTTCATTACCACTATTCCCTTCGAGGCTGCCCCATTTTTCTTTATTGATACCTGCAGGAATATTTTCTTCTTTCATGTAGGCCATCCCCAAACAGGTCATGGATCCTGCAGAACTGCCTGCAATAAAGATCTGTGAAGTATCAATTCCATATTTTTCGGCATAACGTCTGAAGAAACGAACGGCGGCTTTACCATCCTGTTGTGCACGATACAAGGCTTCTGCATAATCGTTATTGGTTCGTGTGTCTGCTATTCCTAACCGGTAATCGATGGTAGCCGTTACATAGCCACGTTTGGCAAATGCATTACAGATGCGTGATCCATACCCTCCAAAACGGGTATTATTAAGGAAGCCGCCACCATGAATAAAAATAACCACCGGCCTGTGTTTCATGGTATCGGCCTGTGGCATATACATGTTCAAAAAGAGTTGCTCATTCTCTCCTTTCAGGTTTACAGCCTGTCCGAATTGAATATTGCCTATCGAATCAATGTTATTGAAAACAGTTTGTTTGAATCTTTTCTGCGCATGGAGCACTGTAACGGATAGGGAAAGACAAAAAAGAAAAAGGGAAGCAAAGCGGTTTCTGATCATATAAATAATTTTTTAACATCATTCTTAACTACTTTACCCATCGCATTACGGGGCAATTCATCCAGTACCAGGTATTTACGGGGAGTTTTATAAGATGCCATTTTTGTGCGCAGCCAGGTATCCAGTTCTTTGGCATCGATTGTTTCTTTTACTACTATCGCTGCAACGATCAGTTCGCCCCATTCTTCATTATCAATACCCACTACAGCACAATCAGCAATGGAAGTATGGGTTCTTAATACTTCTTCAATTTCCAAAGCGGAAATTTTATACCCACCTGATTTTATAATGTCTACTGAATTACGACCCATGATCCGGTAATAGCCATTTTCATGAATGGCCACATCACCGGTCTTGAACCAACCATCGAGGGTAAATGTTTGTTTGGTGGCATCGGGTTTGTTCCAGTATTCGAGAAATACATTGGGCCCTTTGATCAGGATCTCTCCGGGTTGATCAATGGCTGCATCTTTATACAGTTCATCAACCAGCTTTACCGATACACCCGGTAAAGCCAATCCCACATAACCCGGACGACGTTCTCCTTTGTACGGGTTACTGATGGCCATGCCTATTTCAGTCATACCATATCGCTCCAATAAAATATGCCCACTGATAATTTCCCATTTCTCCAAAATAGAAACCGGCAATGCAGCAGAGCCGCAAACCATTAAGCGGAATTTCAGTAAAGCATTTTTGCAAACTGTCTTCTGCTCATCGGAAAGGGTTTCCCAATAACTGATGAGTTTGAAATATACAGTAGGCACAGCCATAAAACCATTGATACGGCCACTTAAGAAAATATCGAAAATATAAGCCGGACTGAATTCGGGAATAAACTCGCAGCTTGCTCCGGTATACAATGCGCAACAAACTACATTGATGATACCGTGCACATGATGTAATGGCAATACACAAATGGTAGCATCTTCTGAAGACCATTCCCAGGCTTTCACCAAAGTGGTTACCTGCGATTCAATATTGGCATGTGTGGTTACTACCCCTTTGGGTAAGCTGGTAGTACCGCTGGTGTATAAGATCATAGCGCGGCGGCTGTTATCAATAACCGGCAATGTGCGTTGAGACGTTTCAGTTTGTTGATCTGCTATGAGTAATTGTATTCCTTTGGCTGCTGCATACTCTTTAAACATGGATACATATTCTGCAGAAGCCACAATCACAGACGCTCCTGTATCTTCCAGCACATATTGTAAAGAGGGAAAAGGATAGGTTAAACAAAGCGGCACCGCAATACCGCCTGCACGCCAGATGCCCCATTGAATTTTTACATAATCAAAACCCGGGTTTACCATGAATGCCACCCTAGCTTCCCGCAGATCGGGCTGTTCTGCCAATAAAAGAAGTGCAAAAGAAGCGGATCCTTCAATCAATTCCTGATAGGTATAAGAATGGTCTCCACAGATCACAGCTGTTTTGGCAGCATATTTTTCAGCCTGCTCTATACAAGGGAACATAGCAATCGTTTTGGCATTAGCAAACAGGAACCGGAACTATATAAAAAGGCCTGCATATTTTATTTGCAGGCCTTTCAAAATTATAATGTAGCAAGATCGATCACAAAGCGATACTTCACATCAGACCTGATCATCCGCTCATAGGCATCGTTGATATATTGTGCAGGTATCACTTCTACTTCAGACACAATATTCTTTTCTGCACAGTAATCCAGCATTTCCTGGGTTTCCTTCATGCCACCGATCATAGAACCAATGATGCTTCTGCGTTTGGTGATCAATGAGAAAGGCGACAGGGTTGGCTCTTTGGAAGGGAGACCAACGATCAATAATTTTCCTTCAATATCCAGCAGATCCAGCAGAAAGGTATAATCGTGATTGGCAGAAACGGTATCCAGTATCACATCGAAATGACTGGCATGTTTTTTCATCGCACCTTTATCTGTTGATAAAAGAAAATGATGCGCACCTAATTTTTTAGCATCCGCCTCTTTACCGGGTGAAGTACTGATCACCGTTACTTCTGCACCAAATGAAGCAGCAAATTTAACACCCATATGGCCTAATCCACCTAATCCTACAACGGCCACTTTTTGTCCGGCTTTTACCCCTGCAAAACGTAAAGGAGAATACGTAGTGATACCGGCGCACAATAATGGTGCGGCACCGGCGAGGTCTAATTTTTTAGAAATATGCAATACAAATCTTTCTTTTACCACGATCTGTGATGAGTATCCACCCTGTGCAACGGTAACCCCATCTCTTTCCATGGCGTTGTAAGTACCCGTCATCCCTTCTTCACAATATTGTTCCTGATCATTATTACAGTTCTTGCAGGAGCAGCAGGAATCTACCATAACACCTACACCAACAATATCTCCTGTTTTGAATTTGGTTACTCCCGCACCGGTGCTTATTACTTCGCCAACAATTTCATGCCCGGGAACCATCGGATACATAGAACCACCCCACTCATCGCGGGCCTGGTGGATATCACTGTGACAAACGCCACAAAAAAGGATCTTCACCTGCACATCATCTGTACGGAGGTCTCTCCTGTTGAAAGAAAAAGGTTGTAAAGCTGTTTTGGGATCAAGTGCTGCGTACGCTTTTGCGGGAATCATTTTTTTTGTTTTAATTTTTTCTACAAATACAATTCAACTAAATAAGGGTTAGGATCTCCGGAAAAATCCCAAACGAAACACAAAGATACTTAGCAAAAATCAGTTCCGGAAGGAACTGTCTGTATCCGTCTTTACTGCTCTAAAATAAGCTCACAACTTTACGATTCGAAAGCTATTCACGAAAACGTTTTCTTGTACAGTACATAACTCAGGAAGGATACAAAATGTATAACTATCCGGCCGTCAGCTATCCGGTTGTCTAAACAAATCATTTAATCCAAAGCCCCGCTTTTCATTTTGGTCATATTGTCCAGTGTGCCTTCTGTTTTTCCCTTTACGGTTAGTTTGATCACGGAAGCGATGGGATCGGGTGCTTTTCCGGTAAGATGAATCAGGATCCCTTCTTTTGTATTCTCCGCTTTCCAGATAGTTTTATCGGCCAATAATACCGCATTACCTGTTTTATTCTGTATGCCCGGCAAGAGCAGTTTCCCATCCTGCGGCCAGTTAAATACAGATAAGTAGAGCACAGTGCCATCTGGTGTTGCTTTTTTGGTGCATCTGCCCCATGGCAATGATTGCAGGGGACCGGCTTTGGTTGCATAGATCGCTTCTCCATTTACTTTCATCCAGGTTCCCATTTCCTGTAATGCTTTTACACTCTGATCAGGAAATGTTCCATCTGGTTTTGGGCCCACATTCAATAGGTAATTTCCTCCTTTGGAAGCGATATCACAGAGATTACGGATAAGGGTTTCTGTTGATTTCCATTTATTATCGGAAGTACGGTAGCCCCAGGTTCCATTCATGGTCATACAGGTTTCCCAATCCGTTCCGTCCAATTCTTCCACTGTTGGAATTTTTTGTTCGGGGGTTTTGGTATCACCGGAAAAATTAGGGTGTTTCAAACGGTCGTTGGTAATGATGTTTGGCTGCAGTTTTAGCAGTGCCTGTAATTTCAATGCGGCTTCATCCGTCATATTGGTTGGGGTATCCCACCAAAGCACAGAAATGTCTCCATAATTCGTTAGCAATTCTTTTACTTGCGGTACGGCTACCTTGTCAATATATTCATTGAACGTAGCCGTTTCCT
>CANGOX010000073.1 GCA_947455605.1 Chitinophagaceae bacterium | reverse complement strand
TTCGATACATAAGCAATCGCAATTTGCCGAATTAAAAGCGGTGGAAGAAAATGAAGCCGGAAGTACCAAAGAGAGCAATGCTGCTTTATCGTATGGTATTGGTTTTGGCAGCGGCATGCTCATCTATATTACTATGTTCATCTATGGGGCCATGGTAATGCGTGGCGTTATGGAAGAAAAAACAAACCGTATTGCCGAAGTAATGGTGAGCAGCGTAAAACCTTTTCAACTGATGGCAGGAAAGATCATTGGAATTGGAGCTGTGGGCCTTACACAGTTCCTGATGTGGATCATATTGATCATAGGACTCACCACAGCCGCACAGGCATTTATTCCACATGATGTGATGGAACAGGTACAGACCTTGCAACAAGCCAATGGACAAATGCCCGGTGGCACCATGATGAAAGCAGGCGATGCCGCTCAACAGATCTATAAAGTGCAGCATACGATCAGCACCGCCAACTGGCCGGTGATCATTGGTTGTTTTATCTTTTACTTTCTGGGTGGTTATTTATTTTATGCAGCCCTGTTTGCAGCAGTTGGCAGTGTGGTAAATGAAGATCCGCAGGATGCACAAAGTCTGATGCTCCCGATCACAATGCCGATTATTTTTTCATTTATCATCATGAGCAATGCGGTACAAGACCCAAGTACACCTATCGCTGTTTGGGCAAGTATCATACCTTTCAGTTCACCCATGGTAATGATGGCGCGTATCGCTTACGGTATTCCCGGAACTGTACCTTACTGGCAGCTTGGGTTAAGTATGCTTTCCTTAATTGGCGGATTTGTATTCACTACCTGGTTAAGCGGCAAGATCTACAGAACCGGTATTCTGATGTATGGTAAGAAAGCCACCTGGAAAACGATGTTTACCTGGGCGTTCAGGAAAAACTGATGAATATCGAATATTGAACAAGGAATATTGAATATCGAAGTTGTTTTCACTTCATCATTCAATATTCCTTGTTCAATATTTAATATTTCCTACTGTGCCAATGAGATCCGGATATTCACTCCCGCTCTTGTATTGGTAATCGGTGCCGATGTTGAGATATAAGGAATCACCTTTCGCTGATCAAAGAAGAACTTGATATTGATCCGGTTATTAATTACGTAGTCTACGGATGGCTGAATAGAAATATCTTTTTGTCCGCCTGTGCCATAAGCATTCGTCTGATCAAGACGGCTGTTACTGTTCGACACATCCCGTACCGTTACATCCAGCTTCATGGTGAGGTCATTCTGCAACTTCTTCCCTTTTCCGCCCGGTAAGGTAAATGGAAGTTTCACTCCTTTCTTTTTCACACCAATACCAAATACCCAGTCTGTACTATGACTCTCACTTAACTGGTAATCGATCAGACTCAGACTTAGTAATCGGCTTTTACGATACTCAAATTTCAAATTCAGTTGATCTACGGTGGTTACATCAATACCGATCAATGGTTCAAAGCCTTCTTTGATCGTAATATTCGGAACAAGGAAATAAGGAATATAGTTTCCGCTTAAGGTATCAATAAAGCCAGGTGCACTGAATCTAAATGGATCCTGGTATAATAAAGCACTGTTGAAGCTATTCATACTCAGTGTACCGTTGTACCCGTGAGTAATAATGATATTGCTGAATACTTTAGAGATACTTTCATTCTTGGTAAGCCCTGAGTAATTCAGTTTCCAATTTGGTTTTGGCAGGATGCCTGAGAACGGATTGGAACTGACCTTGGTATTGGACTGCTTGATCAGGGAAACCGTATTCGGATCCTTTCCTGTATATGCTGCCAGAAATGCCGGCACCAATACGTCCTGTGCATAACGGCCATACCCTTTGGCAAATCCATCAGCTGTGAATTTTTGTCCTGCGGGCAGGCTTTGCCAATAAGGGTTTTGTTCAGCCACACGTTTTGAAACGATCAAACGGTTATTTTGGAATGTCTGAAAAGTAGCCGAGAGCTCGTTAGGATTATGATTAGTGAACAAGGTGTTGAATGCGATATAAGAAACACTGAATCCTCCACTTGATAATGGATTCAAATGATTCAGTCCTGAATTACCGGTTGTATCCTTATACAATTCGGAATATTCTTTCGTGAAAGTTTTATCAAGGTTCAGATCGATCCTGAAATCACGAAGCGGTTCCAGTTGCGCAGTGATCGTAAACCGCTGCTGGAAGGATTGCCTGTACAGGAAGTTAAACGTACTGTCGCGTGTGATCAGTCCTGCTGCTCCCTTCTTCTCAAGCCAGGCTGCATCCGGCTGTTTACCGAATACATAATCCAGTCCGGGAGCCGATGTTTTCCAATCCTGACCCAGATAACGTGTACTATCCATATAACCCGGTACACGGCTACTATACGTTTCTGCATATTGAACATTGACAGCTCTCACCATAGTGATCAGTCTTCCGATCGATTTGGTAAAGCCACCCAATTCAACCGGTTCGTTCGATTTCTGTAAACGTTGTGCATTTTTTGCATCACGTTTCTGCTGTCTCCATTTCTTTAATGCGGCCCGCCTTTTCTTTCCTTTCAGGCCTTTTACTACTTCTTCTCTTGAAGGAACCGTAATACCCGATGCATTTTTATTTGCATCTTTTACATCTGCAGGATTGGTTTTTGGTTTTGGAACCGGCACATTATCCAGTGCACGCAGCCATTTTGATTTATTATACAGACTGGCAAAATTAAAATCAGCTCTCAGGTTATTTTCCTGTGAGTTCTCGATCGTATTCCCTAAGGCGATGGCCAATCGGCTAGCGCCTATCCAGTTATAGGATGTTCCGTAACTGTATCGCGCATTGATCCAATCGGTTAACGGCAGTTTATTAAATGGCAAGGTATAGCTCAATGTAGCCTTCTGTTGGTACAAGGTATTGCGTCCGCCTTTTAATAAATTATCTCTTACCGTATCTCTTTTGGCTTTTGTATCCAGTCTTCCAAATGGTTCATCTATCCTTGCATTATTGGTTGCATTGAAATCGAGGTTCAGCGAACGGGCCAGATCCCAGCGCATTCCATATAGCCTGTCGAATGTGTAATACTTATCGTAGGTAGTATCCACTCTTTCCACTTTGGTATCGAATTTATTTACGATCCTTGGAATGAACTCGCCAAACTGGCGGTTGATATCCGCACGGAACATCAGGTAACTCGGTTTCAGGTTAAAGTTAAAATCTCTGAAGAGTGCCAGCCAAGGTGTTCTGGTTTTGATAATATTTTTAAATGGCTCAATATATTTTGTTTGCCCTACAAACGTGTATCCAAAGCCTCCCCGCTGTTTGGTTACTTTGTTTTCCAATATCAACGGACTTGTCTGCGAAGTTTGTGAATAGGCATAGCTGAAATCGAAATTGCTCAACCGGAAAAGATTAGGCCTACCTCTGCCCGGAGAAAATCTGACATTGGTAAAATTCAATGTTTTGATCGTGGTCTGGTCAACAGCTGCGTTTTTGATCGAATCTCTTTTATCCTTGGATGCACCATTCAGTTTCTCCTTATACAATATGTCCATATCGTAAGGATCATATTGTGGGGTAAGGATCGTGCGATTGATGCTTGCATATACAGGCAAAGAAAGTCTCGCGCCTTTGGGCACCAGTTTACCGGCATCAATGGAAGCTGCTGCATCAAACTGCATCAGGTTATCCTTATATCGCTCATTCACCCTTTGTTCTATCGTTCCAAAACCTTGCGTATGTGTATTGGCGGATACCGATATTTTACCGAGGTCTGCAAGGTTGAGGTCTACCCTTCCCAATGCAGCCCATCCACCATGCTCATCCAGTTGCGATAAACGAAGTTCATTCACCCATACTTCGGTATTGATGATGGAGCCATCGGGCTTTAAAGGGTTTTCAATGGCCACCATTATACCCCTTACTTCACCGAGGTTAGGGTTACCCAGTATGGAGATCGTTTTATTATCCAGTGTAGTACGGAAGATCTTGGAATTTAATGCCCCTGAATTATTTCTTAAGATCTTCAGGTCTATCAATGATCGCAAACTGATATCCAAATTATTTTCTGTTGGCCAAACCTTGTCTTCCTGTCCACGTATATAGGTTCCTGCCGGAGTGATCTTTAGCGGGATCTTGATCTCATAATAGTTATTCAGGAAATCCTGTCCGATCCTTATGATGGCATTCATCTCATTATCTTTCAGCGGACGTTGACCTGCCATAGATTCTGCGTGAACATACATAGACAGTTTGCCATACTGCCTTACATCAAGGTTAAGCGTTTTGAAAACACCCCGTGCGTCACCACTGGCCAGATTATTGATCTTTAAACTCATGGCCTGCTCATTCTGCTGCAGGTTTACACCATTGTTACTTAAGAGCTGAACACGCTCAACGCCCGGAGGCATGATATAGTTTACCGGTTGCCTGCTGCTGTTCTCCTCAAGGCTAACCGCCAATGTATTCAATACTGTACCGAATGTGTTGTTTACCGGTGTGTAAGAACCTGTAGTGTCAATATTATAAGTGAACTGTCTCCATACATTTCTAACCAGATCAAGCCTTGCTAAACGCAAGACAACTGAATCTTCGAAATCAGTTAAATATAATCTGGCAAAACGAATGGATTTAAAACCCTGTATGCCACCCACTGTTCTTGAATAGCCCTTGATAGGTATTCTGAACAGGAACCAGTTCTCGGTGCGTCTTATTCCATCGGCAGAGTTTACATTAATAACCCTTTTATCGGTAATGAAAGGAGTAGTGCCTACATCCATGCCCGGTTGCATATTGATCTCATACTCGTAGTAAGACTCTGTTTCGTTCAAAGTATTATCTCTGTTCAAGTCTTCATTGTCTGGATACAAAGTAGCAGCGGATGTGAATTGACTATTGGTTGTTGCCAAAGGCGAATTGCCCTGTGGGTTATTGAAATTCTTATACCTGCCCAGGATACCGGTATTGTTTGCATCAAAACTCGGATCGCGGTACCATTTATAGTTATCATTGGATGGGTCGGCCAATGCCTTTTGATAAAGCTGGGAACCTGTTCCGAAATTGTTAGCGATCTTATCGAGTACATATCCCTTCTTTCTTCTTTCTGCAGCATCATCCAACCCGTCAAAACCCACATCCTGGTAGGGTCTGTCATCAGGGTTATTACTAAATGCCTGAGTGATCTGTATCGGGTTAACCGGTGTTTTACCCCATGTATTGGAACTATCTACTGCCGCAGGAATATTCGGCGTGTTCATTCCATTTTCATAAAAACGCTTTCCGTCTTTTAAGATATCCTCACTTACATTACCGAGGTTTAGTAATAATTTACCACCCTTACTGTTGGGGGTTTTAATAAAGGGATCCTGCGCCCAAAACTCTATATACTCCACATTGGCTGTTTCAAGATCTGTTTGGTCAAGCGCACGCATCAGACCACCCCATCTTGCCGCAGGGCGGGTTAGTTTTCCGTTGGCATCAATTTCTGTTTTGCGGGATTCCAGATTATAGGGTCCTCTTTCAGTTGGATAATAGGCAATATCAAATGTTGCCGTTTGCACATCTGTAATATTCGTAGTACGTTGCGGGAACAGTTCATTGGTAAATACCTGGCGTACACGCGGATCACTTAACTCGGTAAGATCACGACGCAAAGGATTGTTCACGCTGTTCCTGTCCTGCAGATTGGGTTCAATATTATACCATGCCAGTTTTGCACGATTGAAATTATAATCGATCGAATCGGTCAATAGCGCTTCCGGAAATTTAGGATTACCCTGTGGTGTTGAAGCCAATGCCCATGCTACCAAAGGAAACCGGAGATCAATACTGGTTCTGGTTCCTTCAAAATCGTCCAGGAAGATCAGGCCCTGATCGCCACTGCCGATTTGTGATGGGTGGCCAGGTTTCAATACAGCCATTTCTCCATAAGCGGCAATAGAAGATTTTGCTTTGGTTGAATAGAATGGTAACTTATCCAGAAACCGTGTTAAGCCCGGAAGCTCGGACCGGTAGTTGAAATCAAGTCCGTACATTTTATTACTGATGGGATCCTCGCCATAACCCATCTTGGTAAAGAACGGCCGTTCCGATAAACTCATATAGGATGCACCCAGCGTTAATTTTTTACTGGCCAGATAATCTACTCGTAGCCCAGTAAAATTTCGTTGCTGTATTCCAAACCCTGCATTATTCTCGAAAGAAACTTTTACAGGTATATTGGAACTTAAGATACCGGCATTCAATATCTTAACGGTTCCCAGATTATAATCGATCGAATAATCTGAACCTTCTTTTAAAATCTGCCCGCCTGCTGTTACTGTTACAGAACCCGGAGGAATATTATATGCATTCAAATTGATCTCCGAACCGCCTGCACTTCCTTTCACTGTTCCCTGCATAATAAAACGGTTCAGGTTGGCATAGGTTTGCGCAATAGCCTTGATCGAATCATACAATGCATAATAAACATATTTTTTCTTCATGGCAGCAGGCATCCCTGCAAAAGCCAAGGTATCCAGGTCACGCCCGAAAGGTTCCAATACAGGAAATACCACACGGCCCATCTGTGGCAAAATGGTAAAGCCTTCCACATAATCGAATACCCCATCCGGTTGTGGATCGTTTCGGTTATTCAACCTGTCCAGATTCAATATCCGCAACAATGATTTACCATCAACTGAAGGTGAACTTTCCGGTAAGTATCTTTTCAATCCGCCGCTGGGTTCTTCATACATCACATTCAGTTGGAATCCGTCACGTTGAATGCCACCAAACAGATCCAATGAATACACGTTCTTCATCATCCATCCCCAAATAGGCAGTTCTATTCTTTGTGAAGTAGCTTTCAATAATTTCAGGAACAATACTTTTTGCACACCTTTTGATGAATCCAATGCCACATCCTGCGAGAACTCACCTACCTGGTAAACCCTTCCGTTGTAAGTGTACTGATAGGCAACTCCCAAAACCTCATCAGACTGTAACTGAATATTCAATGAAACGAAACCTACCTGCGGATTAAAATAGTATTCTGAAGGATTCAGTTTTCGTGCAAACGTTTTTTCATAATCATCCACCGGCCTCAACCCTTTAGATAATAAAAGTGAATTGATCAGCGAAGGATTCCTTGCATTTGCATTATTGGCAAGCGGCGCATAAAGATCATTTGCACCGTTGGCAGGTAAAGGATTTGTAGTAAGTGAATGCACCGAAGGATTATAAGGCTTGGGTTCACCGAGGTCCATCAAACCCACAATATCCCTTGCATCGGTAGTAGCGCCGGTACGATTGGTAACCCATACTTCCATTCGCTGGATCTGCACCTGCGAGTTTACAACAGGCAGGTTAGACATCGTTTTATTATAAGTGTTACGAAAGTATTGACCTAACAGAAAGTGTCGGTTCTCTTCATAATCATCCAGCGTTTTTTTGAAATTGGTGGTAGCCGTTCCACCCTGGAGACCTACAGATTGACGGGTAGAACGCTGATTAGCTACTGCAGCTGTAACAAACACTTTACCGAACTGCAGTTGAGATTTGATACCAAACAGATTTTGTGTGCTGGGTATCAATGTACTTCTCGACTGAAATGAAATATTACCCGCTTCCAGACTTTTGATGATCTCATCATCCATACCCTTGTAATCCAGTTTTAACTGGTTATCAAAACCGAGGTTGGAGAGTGTATTATAATTGATAGGGAACTTAAGCTTATCGCCGATATTGGCATTTACATTCAGTTTGGCGTCCATATTAAAATCAAATCCACCATTCTTTCTTGCTCTTTCCGGTAAGGTAGGGTTCTCAATATTCTGTCCCTGGTAACCGGCCATGATATTCACTTCACCGGTAGGTCTGATATCCACTTTCAATCCATTGGCCGTAGTTCCAAAAATGCGATCGAAGAGTTTATCATAGATCCGCATTTTAGGGCGCTGTGTCTTCAGGTTTAAAGCGGTTAAGGCATCGGCCCTTCTTTTAAAATAATCTGATTCCGCTTTGCGGGATTCTAATCTCCAGAACTCATCATAAGTTAACATAGTTGGCACACGATAATACTTGCTGCCCACTTTTTCTATGATATAATATTGTTTGGTTTTGGGATCGTATTCAATATCTCTTTTAATGAGAGAAGTATCGCGGTAATCAAAAGGGTTCTTGCTCTGTGCAGACAATGGATCACCCCTCCTGTCGCTGATAGGGTAGCGAAGGGTGGAATCTTTTGACTGAGCGGATGTCTGCATGGCAGACAACAACAAAAGACTGATACTGATAAATAAACGAAGATGCTTCAAACAGTTACGCTTGGTTAAGTAGACGTAGATTCGATAATTACAATAACTTGGTTACGTAGAAATAGAAGCGATAGGTTATAAATTTTTGAGTGCCTGTTTAATGATATCTTCCAATGATGCCTGTTCTCCAACAGATGCCATGGTTTTCTTTACTGCGGTTTCTGCCATCGGTCTCGAAATGCCCAGAGCGATCAGTGCATTTACTGCATCTGCATCTACCGTTTGAACACCGGCAACTGCAAAAGAACTTTCGATAGACTGTTTCCCAAGTTTATCCCTTAACTCTACAATCAGTCTTTCGGCTGATTTTTTGCCTATTCCTTTGATACTTTCCAGCTGGCGTGTGTTACCCTGAACAATAGCCCGGGCTATTTCATCAGGACGCATACCCGATAACATCATTCTTGCGGTTGATGCCCCAACTCCGGAAACACTGATCAATTGAAGAAAGATCTCCTTTTCGGCCAGTTCGGCAAAACCAAACAGGGTTTGCGCATTTTCGGTGATATGCAGGTAAGTAAAGAGCTGTCCGCTTTCCTTATTGCTGATGGCCGAATAGGTATTCAGGCTGATCTGAAGGTCGTATCCCACCCCATTCACATCTACCACTACCCGGCCCGGTGTTTTTACAGCAAATTGTCCTCTAACAAAAGCGATCATAACGTTTTCAAAAATATGTTAAAAAAGATTGTAGTAAGACAAGTTTATTGACGGGTGAACAAATAAGGCCACGGATTAGGGTAAACAGTAGTTTAAAATAACAGAAACAGGCAATTTGGAGTTATCAAAACAATCGTTACTAATTGATAATCAATCAAATACGATCATTTCGATTCCTGATTGATCAACCTTATAAGTTCATTAAAAAAATCTTATAGATATTTGCGCGAATCTTAGTAAAACGATATGACAAAAATTAGTGCTGCGATTACCGGTGTTGGAGGATATGTACCGGAAACTAAACTGACCAATTTTGACCTTGAGAAAATGGTGGATACCAACGATGAATGGATCCGCACCCGAACAGGCATTTCTGAAAGAAGAATATTAAAAGAACCCGGAAAAGGCAGCAGCGATATGGCTGTTCCTGCCGTTCAAGAACTTCTTCGCAAAAAAAACATGGATGCCAGCGAGATCGATTGTCTGATCTGCGCCACGGTTACCCCGGATATGGTATTCCCGGCAACTGCCAATATCATCTGCGATAAAATTGGGGCCACCAATGCCTGGGGCTTTGACATGAGTGCCGCCTGCAGTGGATTTCTGTTTGCTTTAAGTACCGGAGCCATGTACATTGAAAGTGGCCGTTATAAAAAAGTGGTAGTGGTAGGGGTTGATAAAATGAGTGCCATTGTAGATTATACTGACCGTGCCACCTGTATCATTTTTGGAGATGGGGCAGGTGCCGTTTTACTGGAGCCTTCTACGGATGATACCGGCATAAAGGACAGCATTTTGAGATCTGACGGAAGTGGTCGACAATATTTACACATGAAAGCAGGTGGATCGGTAAAACCGGCTACAGTTGAAACCGTTCTGGCGAAAGAACATTTTGCTTTTCAGGAAGGACAACCCGTTTTTAAATTTGCCGTAAAAGGAATGGCCGATGTAAGTGCGGAATTACTGGAACGCAATCAATTAACCGGCGATGATATCGCCTGGCTGGTGCCTCACCAGGCTAATCTGCGCATTATTGACGCTACTGCCAACCGTATGGGATTGGCAAAAGAAAAAGTAATGATCAATATCCAGAAATACGGAAACACAACGGCAGCAACCATTCCGCTCTGTTTGTGGGAATGGGAAAAGGATCTGAACAAGGGTGATAATATTGTGTTGGCTGCATTTGGAGGCGGGTTTACCTGGGGAGCAACCTGGGTGAAGTGGTCTTACAACTCCCCCAAATAAAGATCAAATTGCGTTTGATCTTTATTTGTCTCCTCCCGGGAGGAGGGGATTGTATTGGAAAACATCTTACCTATATTTAGTAGATACTTTCCCCTCCTTCCAGGAGGGGATTTTTTTATGTATAGACGGGAAGCTGTTTTGAATTTCCTGCTGTTGCTGTGTTTTTGATAACGTTAAAACAACGCATAGCATCGGCTTGTTGGCCCAAAGATCATAATTGGCCTATTCGATCAATAATTGCTTCATGTTTAATCCTACTTTTGAAGAACAAAGATGAATAGCCCGTTGTTGGTTATCCACCATTCAAAAATAATATCAATCCAGAATAATGAGTGATACATTTCCACTAACAGGGATCAGTTCGGTAGCCATACATGCTTCGGGGCATGACAATGCAGACTATTCGCATCTTACTCCAATTTATGCATCATCTACTTTTACTTTCGATACGGCCCAACAGGGTTCCGATCGTTTTGCCGGGGCCGATAAGACAAAAATTTACGGCCGCTGGGGTAATCCAACTTTTACGGTTGCGGAAGAAACGATCGCAGCACTGGAAGCATTCGGATTAATGGGTGATGATGGTAA
Source organism: Chitinophagaceae bacterium (assembly GCA_947455605.1). Classification (GTDB taxonomy): domain Bacteria; phylum Bacteroidota; class Bacteroidia; order Chitinophagales; family Chitinophagaceae; genus Sediminibacterium. The sequence continues at coordinate 8,752 of CANGOX010000073.1, read as the reverse complement.
GCCGCTTCAACTAAAAGCTTTGCTGCATGCCAGCGGGCAGGCGGCCATGACAACCCTTTTTCTCGGAACACTAAAAGCCGGCGATACGGTTCTCTCCCATTTTTCGTTGTATGGTGGCACACATGAATTGTTGCTTAAAGTAATGGAACAAACCGGTATACATACTACCATCATTGATATGCGTGATCTGAACCTGGTGGAAGAAGCATTGAAAAATGACCCCTCTATCAAAATGGTGCATATTGAAACCCCGGCCAATCCAACTATTCAATGCGTAGATATAGAAGCTGTTACCAAACTTGCCAAACAAAGAAATCTGATCGTTTCTGTTGACAATACATTTGCTACTCCTTACCTTCAACAACCTTTTAAATACGGGGTTGATTTTGTGTTTCATTCCACAACGAAATTTTTAAACGGACATGGAACTGCCATTGGCGGCGTATTATTGGGCAAGGATCTGGAACTCATGCGTACCCATATCTGGAAATGGCATGTATTGCTGGGCGGCAACAGTAATCCATTTGATGCTTTTCTGTTAACGCAGGGAATGAAAACACTCGAGCTTCGCATGGATCGACACTGTCATAATGCGATGGAAGTGGCTGAATTTCTTGAGAACCATCCAAAGATCGCACTCGTAAACTATAATGGATTACCCTCACACCACGGACATGCAGTTTCACTTAAACAAATGCGCTATCCGGGTGCATTAATGAGTTATGACCTGAAAGGCGGACTCGAAGCCGGCAAACGTTTTATTGATGCTTTGCAGATGTGTGTGAGGGCCGTTTCACTGGGAACATTAGACACCCTGGTATCGCATCCGGCCAGTATGAGTCATGCGGGTTTGAAAAGAGAAGACAGGATCAAATACGGCATCCCAGACGGATTGATCCGGATGAGTGTAGGTATTGAAAATATCGCTGATATTCTGAATGATCTGGACCAGGCATTGAAGAAAGCCTGATATATTCATACCTGTTAATTGTTTTTAGCCCGTTAAGTGATTACATTTAACGGGCTTTTTCATTCCAAAACCTGTTATCATGAAAAAAATTATGCTGGCCGTTATGGTTATGGCTATCGCTTTCGCCGCTATCGCACAAAAGAAAACAAAACCCACACCGGAGATCGACCGATTTGCCGGATTGGACACGGCATTTGAAAGGGTATTAAAAGAATGGTATGCTGCCGGCTTTGCCGTAGCTGTTGTAGAGAAAGACAAAGTGGTGTATGCAAAAGGGTTTGGCTTTAAAGATTATGATAAAAAAATACCGGTAACGCCGAATACTTTATTTGCGATCGGAAGTTGTACAAAAGCATTTACATCCTCAATGATCGGCCTGTTACAGAAGGATGGGAAAGTTTCTCTCGACAAACCTGTACGTAATTATTTACCCGACCTGAAATTTTATAATGATGATATGAATGCACATATCATCTTAAGGGATATGATGAGCCATAGAACAGGTTTACCAAGACATGATTATTCCTGGTATGGATTTCCCACAACTTCGAGAGATAGCTTATTGAAAAGGATCCAATTTATGGAACCCAGTGCCGGCATCAGGGAGAGATGGCAGTATAATAATTTCATGTTCCTCTTACAGGGAATGATCGCGGAAAAAATAACAGGTAAAAAATGGGAAGACAATATCCGTGAAAATATCTTCAAGCCATTGGGAATGACACGCACCCTTTTCTCAGTAACGGATATGGCAAAAAGTGATGACGCTTCTTTAGGTTATGGATTGAAAAAAGACAGCATCATCAAAAAACTGGATTACTATAATATCGATGCCATGGGCCCAGCGGGCAGCATCAACAGTAGTGTATTGGAAATGGCTAACTGGGTAACTACCTGGATCAATGGGGGCAAATTCAAGGGCAAGGAAATATTACCAGCTGCCTATGTTACAGATGCCATGAGCTCTCAAATGGTGGTAGGTGCCGCTTTACCCACCAAAGAGAAACCGGATGTACAATTTGCAACCTATGGTTTTGGCTGGATGATGGCATCCTATAAAGGACATTACCGTGTGGAACATGGCGGAAACATTGATGGTTTTTCTGCCAGCACCTGTTTCTTCCCCAGTGATAGTGTGGGTATTGTTGTGTTGAGCAATCAAAACGGTTCTTCTGTTCCATCCATTGTTCGTAACCTGATCGCCGACAGGATGTTGAAACTTCCTTACTTCGATTGGTCTACTGATCTGAAGAGAGCCGCTGATAAAGCGAAAATTGCAACCAAAGAAGCAGAAAAAACAAAAAGCAGCAGTCGTAAAACAGATACAAAACCTTCCCACCCATTGAAAGACTATGAAGGATTGTATAGTCATCCCGCTTACGGCACTTTAGAAATCATGGTGGCCAATGACTCACTATTTGCAAAGGTCGGAAAAGACATTTTATGGCTCAATCATTATCACTATGATATTTTTGAGCCTTACGATAAAGATCCGGTAGAAGGCATTGACACTGCCGACAAAAGTCCGCAACGTTTCCAGTTTCAGATGAATGAAGCAGGCGATATCAATGCATTATCACTGGCGTTGGAAGCCACACTTGCCCCTTTGAAATTTGCAAGAGCCCCCAAGCCTAAAGAGATCACCAAAGAAGAATTACAAAAATATATTGGTGAGTATGAACTGGGAGGTGTTATTGTTAAAGCCTATATAAAATCAGACAAAACACTATTTGTGATGATACCGGGACAACCGGAATATGAGCTTGTTCCAATAGAAAAAAATAAATTCTCATTAAAAGTACTCAGCAGCTATTCGGTACTATTTGATACGGATGAAAAGGGAGAAACCACCGGCCTCACATTCATACAACCCAACGGAAATTTTAAAGCCAAAAAGAAATAATACTCATTTCATTATCCTAAACAAACAACTATGCGTAAGCTATGCTGGCTGTTCATTATCGGTTTTGCATTGGTATCCTGTAAAAATTACAGGTACGACACCATCATTCGTAACGGATGGGTGTATGATGGGAATGGGGGCACTCCTGTAAAAGCAGATGTGGCCATCAAGAATGATACCATCGCCTTTATCGGTGATCTATCCAAAGAAGACGCGAGAAATATCGTAGATGCAAAAGGCATGGCGGTTTCACCCGGCTTTATCAACATGCTAAGCTGGTCGCCCGTTACGCTCATAGAAGACGGAAGATCTCAAGGTGAGATCCGCGAAGGGGTTACGCTTGAAGTATTTGGTGAAGGTGAAAGTATGGGGCCGCTGAATGCAAAAATGAAAAAAGATATGCAGGACGACCAGCCGATATATAAATTCAATGTTGACTGGAACTCACTGGGCGAATACATGCATTCAATGGAGAAAAGAGGGATCAGTTGCAATATTGCTTCATATGTAGGGGCTACCACTATACGTACCTATGTAATAGGTGAAGACAATCGCGACCCAACACCTGCCGAACTGGAACAAATGAAAGGGTTGGTAAAACAGGCTATGGAAGAAGGCGCATTGGGAGTAGGCACTTCGCTCATCTATCCACCAGCTTTTTTTGCCAAAACAAATGAGCTGATTGAACTGTGTAAAGCCGCTGCACCTTATGGCGGTGGATACATTTCTCATATGCGCAGTGAAGGCAATAAATTGAATGAAGCTGTTGAAGAACTGATCACCATTGCCAAAGAAGCCGGTGTACATGGCGAGATCTATCATTTAAAAGCCGCAGGCATTGCCAATTGGGGTAAAATGGACAGTGTGATCAGAAGAGTGGAAAGAGCCCGAAAAGAAGGCATTGATATTGCTGCGAATATGTATACCTATACAGCAGGTGCCACCGGAATGACAGCCGCTTTTCCACCTTCATTACAGGATGGAGGTTTTGGAAAACTCTGGCAACGCTTACAGGATCCTAAGATCCGCGCAGAAATGAAAAAAACAATGACCACAAATGCTACAGATTGGGAGAACCTCTATTATGGTGCAGGTTCTGCTGATAAAGTTTTATTACTTGGTTTCAGAAGAGACTCTTTATTCAAATATGCCGGCAAATCATTGGCAGAAGTAGCTAAAATGCGCAATACAACACCGGAAGATGCTGCTATTGACCTCATCATCCAGGACAGCAGCCGTGTTGAAGTAGCTTATTTTTTAATGAGTGAAGACAATGTAAAAAAACAGATCGCATTGCCATGGGTAAGTTTCGGATCTGATGCCGGTTCTATGGCACCGGAAGGGAATTTTCTTAAGCAAAGCAGTCACCCACGTGCTTATGGAAATTTCACCAGGGTAATTGGTCACTACAGCAGGGATGAAAAAGTGTTGCCCCTGGAAAAAGCGATCCAGAAATTAGCCAAGGTTGCAGCCACCAATTTGCATATTCAGAAAAGAGGCGAGTTGAAAGTGGGCAACTATGCAGACATATTGGTCTTCGATCCCGCAAAAGTAGAAGACCATGCTACTTATGAAAACCCCCATCAATATTCAACAGGCATGATCCATATTTGGGTAAATGGTACACAGGTGTTGAAGGATGGGGAGCATACGAATGCAAAACCTGGAAGGTTTGTGAAAGGTTCGGGAGCAAAAATGTAAGGGGTTTGGTTAAAGTGGTTAAAAGAGTTAAAATTGTTTATGGAAATAAATATAAGAAGGGCAAAAAAAAATGACTGTGCCCGTTTATTGGAACTGATACAGGAACTGGCCGATTATGAAAAAGCACCTCAGGAAGTAACGGTTACCCTCAGCCATTTTGAAGAAAGTGGATTTGGCCCTAATCCAGTCTGGTGGGCCTTTGTAGCCGAGATAGATGGGAAAGTAGAAGGTTTTGCACTCTACTATATACGATACAGTACCTGGAAAGGGCAATGTTTATACCTCGAAGATTTCTTAGTAACTGAAAAACTACGCGGGAAAGGTGCCGGTAAATTATTATTTGACCGTATCATTGAAGAAGCCAAAGAAAAAGGATTTACCAGAATGGTTTGGCAGGTGTTAGAATGGAATGAACCCGCGCTTAATTTTTACAGGAAGTACAATGCTACTTTAGATCCGGAATGGATCAATGGAATACTTGATTTTTGATTATCGGATTGGCGGATTAGCGGATTAATTCAAACCAATCCGCTAATCCGCAATTCGTTAATTCGTAAATTAATTAACCCCTGTAACTACTGCGTCCTTATAGATCTTCTGCACAAGACCCTGTAATACTTTCCCCGGCCCGCACTCTGTAAACTCCGTTCCTCCATCTGCCACCATCGCCTGTACACTTTGTGTCCAGCGAACAGCACCCGTTAATTGGTCTATAAGATTCTTTTTAATTTCCTCAGGCTCAGAAACAGCTTTGGCAACTACGTTCTGGTAAACGGGACAAGATGCATTATGAAATGAAGTGGCTTCTATCGCAGCCGCAAGTTCTTCCTTAGCCGGTGACATTAATGGTGAATGAAAAGCCCCACCCACAGGCAATACCAGGGCACGTTTAGCTCCTGCCGCTTTCATTCTTTCACAGGCTATTTCTATTCCTTTCATAGAGCCGCTGATCACCAGCTGGCCCGGACAATTATAATTGGCAGCAACAACCACTTCACCGGTTTCTGCGGTAACCGCTGCACAGATCTCTTCAACTTTTTCATCTGCCAGTGCCAGCACTGCAGCCATTGTGGAAGGATTCTGTTCACAGGCCTTCTGCATCGCTTTTGCACGAATACTGACCAGCTTCAATGCATCTTCAAAATCCAGTACACCATTTACTACCAAGGCAGAAAATTCTCCTAAAGAGTGACCGGCAACCATAGCAGGTTTAGCATTTTCAATGGTGCGAAAAGCTGCTACAGAATGCAGGAATATAGCTGGCTGTGTTATATTGGTTTGTTTCAGTTCCTCATCAGTTCCGGTAAACATCACATCACTGATGCGGAAACCGAGAATATCATTGGCTTTTTCAAAAAGTGCTTTTACAAAGGCATTTGATTCGTACAGGTTCTTTCCCATTCCACTGAACTGAGATCCCTGACCGGGGAATATATAGGCATGTTTCATATCGAAGAGGTTTATTGGTTTATTCGTTTACTGGTTTGTTGGTGCTACTTAAATAGCTCAATTTTGTTTTTGCAGATTTTGCTGAAGAACCTTTATATACCCATTTAGTTTTTTATGAATCTCATCAAGATCCTTTATCAATTCAAGAAAATCGGCATCATTGATTAGGCCCCGCACTCGGGCTTTGCTGATCCAACTTTTTGTTTCTAATAAAGAGCCTCTTGCATAAAAACAAAAGTTAATATTCTCCTTCATAAAATATCTACCGTATCCTTCTGCAATATTAGCAGAAATTGAGTCAACAGAAGAAGTCAGCTGCTTTCCCACTCCAAATTTTTCAAAATTTGGCCATAAAATGACTATTTCCCATATTCTGTGACTTACTTTCTCGGATAGAATGTATACATCAGGATCTTCTAACAAATAAGTCATAAAAAAAGGTTTATTATTTCTAATAAACCTAATTCTCTATAATAATTTTCGATTGCGTATTTCTACCCTAAATTATAAGGTGTTTTTGCCCCAATAAATCAGTTAACAAGTAAACCTATAAACTAATAAACAGCCTATCCGAGATCCTTGCTTATCAACTTCAAGAACTCACTTCTCGTTGTATTCTTCAAAAACTCACCATCAAAAGCTGAAGTAGTTGTTACTGAATTTTGCTTACCCACTCCCCGCATCATCATACACAAATGCTTCGCTTCCACTACAACCGCAACGCCTACCGGGTTCAATGATTCTTTGATCGCTTCTAATATCTGAGTTGTCAATCTTTCCTGTACCTGCAACCTGCGAGAATACACATCTACAACTCTTGCCAGTTTACTCAAACCAGTGATCCAACCGTTTGGAATATAGGCAATATGCGCCTTGCCGAAAAAGGGCAGCATATGGTGCTCACACATCGAATACAATTCAATGTCTTTTACAATGATCATCTCACTGCCTTCTTCTTTAAATCTGGCAGACTGAATGATCGCTTTCGGATCCTGGCTGTAGCCCTGCGTAAGAAACTGCATAGCTTTAGCCACACGCTCTGGCGTTTTTTCCAGTCCCTCTCTTGTTGGATCCTCTCCTAATAATGACAAAGCCTCGTGATAATTTTTTATCAGCCCCTTTGTTACATCCTCATCATATTTCTCAATTTTTGAATAAGCCATATCGCTTGTTTGTATTTTTAATATTTATGCAGGATACTCTACAAAATTTCTTTCTGTTTCATACAACCGGATCGTCATTTCCAGTTTTGCATCCAGCCTGGGTTTTAACAGATCATAAATAACTCTGGCAATATTTTCAGCAGTTGGATTCAGGTTCGCAAACTCAACCGTATCCAAATTCAGGTTCTTATGATCAAAACGTTCCAATATTTCTGTTTTGATCAGGTCGCTCAATATTTTCAGATCAATCACATAACCAGTTTCGGGATCAGGTTCTCCGACCAGTTTAACGATCAGGTCATAATTATGCCCATGGTAATTGGGATTATTACACAATCCAAACACCTGATCATTCTTCTCTTCGGTCCATAACGGATTGTGCAGCCTGTGTGCCGAATTAAAATGTTCTTTTCTGAAAACTGCTGTTTTATTACTCATGTAAATGGATAGTAAAAATTAAGTACCCGATGTCAGTTCTATTATCATGGTCTGTTGCGTCGCACACTTGTTCCGAAGCAGCAAGATGATCTTACAATGAAATTTATCAAGTAGTTCGATTATCAATGGCCGGGCACTGTTTCAGAAGTGTGCTGATCAAGTGGCCTGGCTTTAACGAAGCCTGAAATATGATAACTGAGCTTGAATATCCTCTCTATCGTAAAGTTACACAGGATATTAATAACCCGAACTGCTTTATTTTGTTTGCCAAATACTAAAAAAAGGTGGCTTGTTTAGTTGCCCAATCAGTTAGTCTCCAAAATACTCCACGAATATCCGTTGGGTCTCATACAATTTGATACAATGCAGCTTTACCCCGGCGGGTAAATGCGGGGTCAATTGCTGCCAGATGGCAATAGCAAGGTTTTCAGTACTGCACATAGTATCTTTCATAAATTCCACATCCAGGTTCAGGTTCTTATGGTCAAGTTTATCTACTACATGCTGTTTAATCAGCTTACTCAGTTTCTTTACATCATACAAAAAGCCGGTATCCGGATGGGGATCTCCTTTAATCGTTACAAATAGTTCATAATTATGCCCATGCCAGTTCTCATTGGCACAAACCCCAAATACCGCCTCGTTTTGCTCTACGCTCCATTTGGGATTGAATAATTTATGCGCAGCATTAAAATGTTCCAACCTGGTTAAATACACCATTCTCCTCAAAAATTTCGGCAAAGGTAAGATTTGAGTCGGAAAGTCGGAAAAGTCAGGAAGTCGGAAAGAAGCAAGCCGTTGTTTTACTTTCGGACTTTCCGTCTCCCGACTTTCCGACTTTTTACCCACCTTTGCCCTATGCGAGTGATCATAACAGCCGCCACGGTAGCCGAATGGATGCCTTCCTTTCTGGAAATGAATAATCTGTATACCGGTGATAGTCATCGATTTAAAGTACAGTTTCATCAAACAGGTGTGGGCATGCTGTCTACCGCTGTTTCCTTAACCAAATTGGTGCTTGATGAAAAACCAGACCTGATCATTCAGGCGGGTATTGCCGGAACATTTGACCCAACCATGACTTTAGGAAAAGTAGTAGTGATCAATGAAGAATCTCTCGGCGATCTG
>CANGOX010000072.1 GCA_947455605.1 Chitinophagaceae bacterium | reverse complement strand
CATTATTCTTGAAATCGATGTTGTGAATACTGGTAACGTAAATGCCGGTTTTTACCGTATCAGGGTGCGGTTTTTCTGCATGGGCAAAACTGCCCGTAAGAAAAGAAAAAAACACAACGCATACAAAACCGGAAAGGATTTTTTTCATTTTGTTCAGATCTTTATGATTAGGAAGGTAAAGCATTTTTTTCGAATGAACCACTACCACCAAAACCATTCATTATTCCCCTAAAAGGCTTGTACCCGCGCTTACGAGTAATTGATTTATTTATTACATTTATTCAAAACTCATTTATGGCAAATACTTTCAACGCCAACATAATAGAAACCATTGGCAATACACCTCTGGTAAAACTTTCAAAGATCGTACCTGAAAACTGTGCTGATATTTTTGTAAAACTGGAATACTTTAATCCAACAGGTTCTTATAAAGACCGGATGGCATTGGCCATTGTGGAAGAAGCCGAGAAACGCGGCGACATCAAACCCGGAAAGGCGATCGTGGAATATACCGGGGGAAGCACAGGCACCTCACTCGCTTTTGTTTGCGCTGTAAAGGGGCATACATTTACAGCCATCAGTTCCGATGCATTTGCGAAAGAAAAATTACAGTCCATCAGGCTTTTTGGTGCAGCCCTCGAGATCGTTCCCTGCATGGATGGCAAGATCACTCCCGATCTTTTTGTACGAATGGAAGAACGTGTTTTACAATTACAAAAAGAAGGTGCTTACTGGACAGAGCAATTTGAGAACAGGGATGCTCTTATCGGTTATGCTAAAATGGGCAAAGAGATCTTATCGCAATTGAACAAACCCATTGACATATTCTGCGCAGCAGTTGGTACCGCAGGGATGTTAAGCGGTGTTGCACTTGAGCTGAAAAAAAATAATCCGGCAACAAAAATAATCGCACTCGAGCCAGCTTCTTCTCCGTTTCTTACCAAAGGAGAAAAGGGTAGTCATCGCGTAGAAGGAACAGCTACGGGTCGACTGCCGCAAATGCTTACTAAAAACAGTTACGATGAAGCCCTTGCTATAGATGAAACCCAGGCAAGAGAAACCGCCCGTTTACTGGCTTCCAAAGAAGGCATATTTGCAGGTACTTCCAGCGGTTTAAATATTTGCGCAGCTATTGAACTGGGTAAGCAACTCGGGCCGGGACATACCATTGTTACCGTAGCCTGCGATTCGGGAATGAAATACCTGGCGGGAGACCTGTACAGTTAGTATTTTATATGGCCAGGTTAGAGCTATTCACTCACGATTCACGCCTCATCACTCGCGTTTCACCCTGTTATCAAAATCCCATGGGACTATACCTTGATTCCTTAACTTTATCCTTCAACTATACTAGATGAAAAAACAATCCCTTCTGTTTTGTATCCTTGCCATAATGGGCCAGTCCCTCTTTGCGCAAACCACCATTAACCGTGATCCTGAAATTGAAAAGATGGTGAAAGAAGTTTCATCAGATTCTTTGAAAGCTTATATTGTACAAATGGTCAGCTTTGGCACCCGTAATACCTTAAGTACACAAACTGGGGACCCCAAACGTGGAATACCTGCAGCCAGAAACTGGGTTCTGGGTAAATTCAATGAATTTGCGAAACAATCCAATGGCCGCTTAACCGCATTGATCGATACGGTTACCTTACAGCCTGATAAAAGAAGAATTGACACACCCACCCTTCTTGGCAATGTAGTAGCCACTTTAAAAGGAACAGACCCCAATGATAAACGTATATTTCTGATCAGCGGTCACCTTGACAATATGCGGTCAAGTCCCACAGACAGAATCGGAGATGCACCGGGTGCAAATGATGATGGCAGTGGTTCTGCCGCAGTTCTTGAGTGTGCGAGGATCATGAGCAAACATAATTTTCCAGCCACTATTATTTTTGTTACAGTAAGCGGTGAAGAACAGGGGTTGTTAGGAGCTTCTTTCATGGCCAATAAAGCGAAAAAAGAGGGCTGGAATATTGAAGCAGACCTCAACAATGATCTTATGGGTAGTAATAACAGCAGCGAAACCAATATCATCGACAATACAAGGATCCGTGTTTTTAGTGAAGGGCTTTCTGTTTTGGATACCGGACGGGTAGCCACCAATATCCGCAATCTGGGATTGGAAAATGATGGGAAAGCAAGACAATTGGCACGCTATGTAAAAGAGATAGGTGAACGCTATGTTGAAAATCTGGAAGTAGTAATGGTATATAGGAATGACCGGTTTTTAAGAGGTGGTGATCATTCACCTTATGTGCAAAATGGTTTTGCCGCAGTACGCATTACTGAAATGAACGAGAACTATTATCACCAGCATCAGAATGTTAGAATGGAAAACGGCATCCAATATGGCGATCTACCCGAATTCATGGATTTTGAATATCTACGCAAGAACACGGCTATGAATCTCAGTAATCTTGCTAATTTATCAAAAGCTCCTTCCATGCCGGAAGAAGTAAAGATTGAAACAAGAAAACTGACCAACTATTCTTCAATCGCATGGAAAGCTCCGAAATCAGGAAAGGTAAAAGGTTATTATGTGCTGATACGTGAAACTACAAGCCCTGTGTGGCAGAAGAAGATCTATACCACACAAACAGAATACAATTTACCTTACTCCAAAGACAATTATTTCTTCGCTGTTCAATCCGTTAGCGAAACAGGCAATGAAAGCCTTCCCGTAATTCCCGGGATTGCCGGAAGATAAAATTGATCAAGTAAATTAAATAAGCAAGCCGCAGATTCGCAGATTAAAAAAAATCTGCGAATCTGCGGCTTCCAATTTTTAATTATTAATTTCTAATTATTAATTTTTTCCGGCACTAACCTACCTAACACTTTCTCCGTTTCTTCTCTTCCCCTGTCTCCACCTTCATGATATTCTGCATCCTCATTTACATCCCACAGATCATACAGTTCTTTTCCGGCAATAATATTCTTGGCAGCCAGCATAGCGGTCATCATGCTATGATCCTGGTTATTGTATTTATGCATACCATTGCGGCCTACTAAATATAAACCCGGGTATGATTTCAATGCTTCTCGAACAGCTTCCACATTCTCTTTATAGGAATGGTCATAAACAGGATATGCTTTAGGTTGCCTAACCACATATCCATCCACTACCGCACTGTCTTTTGTAAGACCTATCTGTTCAATTTCTTTTTTGGCCAGGTTAATCAATGTTTCATCACTGCTGGTCCATAAGCCATCGCCTTCAAAACAGAAATACTCCAATCCATAACAGGCCATTTCCGGGTCCGGCACCATGAAAGGACTCCATGATTTGAAATTCTGGATACGCCCCACTTTCACACTAGGATCGTGTATATAGATCCAGTTATCGGTAAAGGCATCTTCATCTTTGCAGATCAACACCACCGTTAAAAAATCGCGATAGCCAAGGCCTGCTGCAGAACTGAAAGCTTTTTCAGGGAAACGTGGCGACACATGCGCAATCAGTTCACGCATAGGTGCTGATGATAAAACATAATCAAAACCGCCGATGGATTGATCTGTTGTAGTATGCACTGTCCATTTACCATCTGCTGTGCTGATATCTTTCACACCACAATTCATTTCTATCTGCACACCCAATGCCTTACTTTTTACAGCACAGGTTTCCCACATCATGCCAGGGCCATATTTGGGGTAGCGAAATGAATCGATCAGGGTTTTAATCACTTTGTCTTTATCTCCTCCACCGCCTTTCGGCTTGAATAATGCATTCCAGATAGCACTGCTCAATGAAAGACCTTTGATACGTTGTGCGGCCCAGTCGGCAGAGATCTCTTTACAGGATATTCCCCACACTTTCTCAGTATAGGTTTTAAAAAAGATATTGAATAAACGTTGCCCAAACTGGTTTACCACCCAATCTTCAAAATTGGTAGGGTTCTTTACCGGAAAGGCTTTTGCCTTCAGGTAACTCAGTACGCACAAACCGCTCTCAATGATACCCAGTTTATTCAGTGCTTCAAACGCCACCAGTGGATAAGAGAAGAATTTTTTATTGTAATAGATCCGGGAACTGCGGGGGCGTTCCAGCATTTCATCACCTAAGATTTCTGTCCAGAAATCTTCCACTTCTTTCGACTTCGAAAAAAAACGGTGGCCGCCAATATCAAAATGATACCCCTTATAACTTTCCGTGCGCGAGATCCCACCCACATATTGCGGATCTTTTTCAAACACAGTTACCTGCTCACCGGCTTTACCAAGTAAATAAGCTGCTGTTAATCCCGCAGGGCCTGCTCCAATGATCGCAATCTTTTTTGACATCTTTTTCCGGGTTATCCAATAAAGTGGCAAAGGTGTGAAATTATTGTGGTTCTACCGCTATTTTTGCCCCATTAAAGTAGGCCGCTTTTGCCAAAAACGTTAAAACAACCCCATTCATGGCCCAACCAGACTATACGATCACCTGTAAATCCTTTGACAGCCTTACCCCGCATGAATTGTATGCCATTATGCAATTGCGCAACGAAGTATTTGTAGTGGAGCAACATTGTATTTACCAGGATGCCGATAATAAAGACCTGCAAAGTCATCACCTGATGATATGGGATAAGCAAAAACTGGTTGCGTATTCCCGTTTGATACCCGCCGGTATAGCTTACGAACAAATTTCGATAGGCCGGGTGATCAGTTCTGGCGCTTATCGAAAAACAGGAGCCGGTAAATTATTATTAGCCAATGCTATCGAAAAATGCCATGCATTATTTGGTGATGGGCCGATCCATATCGGTGCACAATTATATCTCAGGAAATTCTATGAGTCCTTTGGTTTTGTTAAAGTAAGTGAGATGTACCTGGAGGATAATATTGAGCATATTGAAATGGAGAGGAAATAATGAGTGAATGAGTGGATGAGTGGATGATGGAATAAAAAAAACATTCACTCATTCACTCATCCACTCATCCACTCATTAATCACACCCCCAGCTCAATCTTCAGAAACCTCGCCGTATGACTCTTCGTAACGTTCACCATTTTCTCGGGTACGCCTTCAAACAAGATCGTTCCTCCCCCATCGCCACCTTCAGGACCAAGGTCGATGATATGATCGGCAACTTTGATCACATCTAAATTGTGTTCAATCACCAGTACACTATTGCCTCGATCTACCAGTTTATTCAGTACATCCAGTAAATGCTGGATATCCTGAAAATGTAAACCAGTGGTAGGCTCATCGAGAATGTAGAATGTTTTACCGGTATCCTTTTTACTCAGTTCTGTTGCCAGTTTCACGCGTTGTGCCTCGCCGCCACTAAGGGTTACAGCAGATTGGCCAAGGGTGATATAGCCCAAGCCCACATCCTGTAATACTTTGATCTTGCGATAGAGATAAGCAATAGGTTGAAAAAACTCACAGGCTTCATCAACCGTCATATTCAAAACATCACTGATAGATTTTCCTTTATAACGGATCTCCAGCGTTTCTCGGTTATAACGTTTGCCATTACATTTTTCACAGTGTACATATACATCGGGCAGAAAGTTCATTTCAATCACCCGCATACCACCACCTTCACAAACATCACACCTTCCACCTTTTACATTAAAGGAAAAACGACCGGCATTGTAGCCCCGGATCTTAGCTTCCGGTATGGCTGCGAACAAGGTTCTGATCTCGGTAAAAAAACCGCAATAGGTTGCCGGATTACTCCTGGGTGTACGACCGATCGGCGATTGATCGATCTCGATCACTTTATCAATATGCTCCAACCCCTTAATGCTTTTGAATGGCATAGGTGTAACCCTACTGTTATAACAATGTTTGGAAAGGATCGGATACAAGGTTTCATTGATCAATGTTGATTTACCACTGCCACTCACACCACTAACTACAATCAGTTTACCCAGGGGAAATGATACGCTTACATTTTTCAGATTATTACCACTGGCACCTTTCAGTTCCAGCTCTTTGCCATTACCCTGTCTCCTTTCCTTAGGAACAGCAATGCTTTTTTTACCATTCAGGTACATGGCTGTATCCGAACCGCTCTTCAACACTTCTGCCGGCGTTCCTGCTGCAACTATATGTCCGCCATATAAGCCGGCTTTGGGGCCAATATCTACGAGGTGATCAGCAGCCAGCATGATATCCTTATCATGTTCCACTACCAATACACTGTTACCGATATTGCGAAGGTTCTGCAATGCCAGTATCAACTGGTGGTTATCGCGTTGGTGTAAACCGATAGAGGGTTCATCCAGAATATATGTGATCCCCTGCAACTGCGATCCGATCTGTGTTGCCAGCCTGATCCGCTGCGATTCACCACCACTAAGGCTTCGTGAAGGGCGGTTAAGAGAGAGATAGGTTAATCCTACATCCAATAAAAACTGCACCCGCTCTCTGATCTCTTTTAATATATCTTTCGCAATCAGGTTCTGTTTATTGCTCAGTCTTTTTTCCAGTGTATCAAACCAGGTATGTAATTTATCAAGGTTCATATCACTTAACTCAGCAATATTCTTCTCATCAATTTTAAACCAGAGACTTTCTTTACGTAATCTTGCACCATTGCAGGTTCCACACACTTTCAGTTCAAGAAACTTCTCAACCCACTCACGTAACGACTCACTTTGTCCGCTCCCGCTAAACCATCTTTTCAGCATCGGAATAATACCTTCAAACTCTCCTTCATAAGGTTGTCCTAAAGGTGCTTCTTCCACATCCGATAAATCCAGCGATCCTTCCTCCGGTGTTCCATACAATAAAATATTCAGGGAAGCCGCCGTAAGATCTTTCACCGGTTTATCAAGATTGATCTTATGCTTTTTTGCAAGTATCTCCACATTGCGATACATATAAGCATCACGCTGTTCACCCAAAGGTGCAATACCGCCTTCCTTCACACTGATCGTTGGGTCGGGTATTATGGACTCCATGCTGATACTGTATACATTGCCCAATCCTTTACAGGTAGGACACGCACCATAGGGTGAGTTAAATGAGAAAGCATTGGGTGAAGGTTCTTCATAACTGATTCCCGTATCCTCGCACATCAGTTGTTTGGAATATTGAATGGTCTTATTGGTATCATTCAATAAAAGGAACATCAGATCCTTACCCATTTTGAGGGTTTGCTGAACACTCTGGCTCAACCTCACTTTCATATCGGCTGTAACCTGCAACCTGTCTATCACCACTTCAATATCGTGGATCTTATAACGGTCTACCTGCAGCTTGGGTGTAAGGTCCATCACTTCACCGTCTACCCTTACTTTTAAAAAACCTTTTTTACGGATATCTTCAAATAGTTCACGGTAATGCCCTTTACGACCACGGATCAATGGGGCAAGTAGGCTGATCTTCTTGTTCTTATATTTTTCGAATATGTTCTCAACAATTTCTTCCTCACTGAACTTCACCATTTTCTTACCGGTATTGTAACTGTAAGCTTCACTTACCCTTGCATAAAACAAGCGTAGAAAATCATACACTTCAGTTACCGTACCTACTGTTGAACGGGGATTTTTATTGGTGGTCTTCTGTTCGATGGAAATAACCGGAGAAAGCCCCGTGATCTTGTCAACATCCGGTCTTTCCATATCGCCCATGAACTGTCTTGCATACGCACTGAAACTTTCCATGTAACGGCGCTGGCCTTCGTTGTAAATAGTATCAAATGCCAGCGAAGATTTTCCACTGCCACTTACACCTGTAAATACAACCAGTTTATTCTTGGGTATGGAGATATCAATATTCTTCAGGTTATGTTCCCTCGCACCAAATACTTCGATCATTTCTACCGGCTCAACGGCTTCTTTTTGTGTTTTAGTAATTTTTGTGCCCACTTGCTTCGCCATGCTAATATTCTTAGGATTTCAAATGTACTAACATTGGGAACCTGAATAAGGTTTAAATCTGTTCTGGGTATAAAAACAAGGAAACTGCACATATTGGCATCATATTTGATATTTTGTATATACAAATCACCTCTATGAAAAAACGATTACTCGTGCTTTTCGTATTTCCTTTTCTTTTAACCAAGGCGCAATTAGTAAAAGGCACCAAACTCGCCGGACTGCAGACCAATCTTATATTAGGTGATATCTATGCAACTAATCTGACACTGGATGTGGGCAGTTATTCCAGCGAATATGGGATCAATCTGGTTCCAACGTTTGGATGGGTCATAAAGGAAAACTGGGTTGTTGGTGGCCAGGCTAATTTTGGTTTTTTACGGGAAAAAATCCCTTTTATAGGCGCCAATATAAATGGTATCTATACGTATAATGATCTGGGACTCGCCCCATTTACCCGGCTCTATCTCGATATTACAAAAAACAAAAAATGGAAGGCTTACAGCATGGCTTCAGTAGAATTGGCCACTGTTAAAACAAGGTATTCGATCAAGGGAAATCCACAGGCAGGTATGGTTTCCACCACAAGCAATACTGATCTGAAAGGCGGTCTTGCTGTGGGCTTTGCGTATTTCGGCAAAAGCACGTCAATTGACCTGAATGCCGGGCTTACCGGTTTGAGGTTAGGTGTCTACAGGATTATTAAAGCCGGAAAAAAATAATTTTCCTCCTGAAACCTTTGCCAGATGAGGTTTTCAAATATATTTCTACCAAATAAGTAGACTTTTATTTTTGGAAATATGAAACCCATCCCCTTATCTTTGCAGCAGTTCTTTAGATCACTTATCAAGAAAGGCAGAGGGTTTTGGCCCTGTGAAGCCTTGGCAACCCATACAGTTCACTCAATTGTATGAAGGTGCCAACTCCAATCCCGCCAATGGCGGGAAGAGATAAGTCAGAGTAAAGTTTGCAAAATTAGATCACCTGTTGTGAGATAATATATTCAAGCTCATCTGACTTACCGGATGAGCTTTTTTTTTACCCCCCAGCCCCCTAAAGAGGGAGTTAAGGTGAAAGAAAAGTTTATTCAGTAAGTCCCCACTCGCTTCTCTTGTTAAGTTTTTGAAAAGAATTTTTACAAATTTTTTCATTCTCCAATTCCACCTTTAAGGGGCCAGGAGGTAAACTTTTTAACAATGAGCACAGCCACAGAACTGATCCACAGCATTCCCGTTGATCCATTAACCGGAGCTATTTCCGTACCCATTTATCAGACCTCCACTTTTGTGCAGGAAGCACCGGGTGTAAACAAAGGATATGATTATGCCAGAAGCGGAAACCCTACCAGAGCCACACTTGAACAACTCATCGCAGGACTTGAAAAAGGAAGTACAGGTATTGCTTTCAGCAGCGGCCTGGCAGCCATAGATGCGATCGTGAAACTGTTGCAGAGTGGCGACGAGATCCTGGCGGTAGACGATATTTATGGTGGTGCTTTTCGTTTGTTCACCAGTATCTATGAGAAGTTTGGAATCACAGTAAAATATATTGATACCACAGACGTGACCAATCTGGTGAATGCCATTTCATCCAAAACAAAACTGATCTGGGTAGAAACCCCAACCAATCCTACTTTAAAAATTTCGGATATAGAATCGATCGCCAAACTGGCGAAAGCCCATCACTGCCTGCTTTGTGTAGATAACACCTTCGCTTCACCTGTTTTGCAACAGCCATTGGCACTGGGTGCAGATATTGTTGTGCACAGCGCTACCAAATACCTTGGCGGACATAGTGATCTGATTGCCGGGCTGGTAGTAACCAAAGAAAAAGAACTTGGCAACAAGATCAAATACATTCAAAATGCATGTGGCGCTATTCTTGCACCATTCGACAGCTGGCTAGTGATACGCGGTATTGAAACCTTACACCTCCGTATAAAACAACATTGCGCTACGGCACAAACGGTTGCTGAATTTCTGGAACAACATCCCGCGGTTGATAAAGTATTTTATCCGGGCTTACCAACACATCCCAATCACCTGATTGCCAAGAAACAATCCAAAGGTTTTGGAGGTATCGTATCCTTTACCCTGAAAACAGATACCGAAGAAGCCGCCGTAAAATTTGTTACACAAACCAACCTGTTTAAATTGGCTGAAAGTCTGGGTGGTATTAAAAGCCTGGTGTCGCATCCGGCCAATATGACCCATAAATCCATCCCTGCAGAAAAAAGAAGGGCTGCCGGGGTGTCGGATAGTCTGATCCGTTTGTCAATTGGCCTTGAGGATGCAGAAGATCTGCTGGCAGATCTGGAACAGACTTTTGACAAAATACGATCGGCCCAAACATTTTCGAAAGCAGGAATATTATCTGCACAGGCAAGATCCTGACAATTCACTGTCAAATAGCAACCGTAACTCAAATAGTTTTACAGAACAAAGAAATACAGGAACAAAACATGGACGCACACAAAAAGTTAACGATCGGATTATTTGGTTTTGGTGTAGTAGGCGAAGGGCTTTACAAGGTATTGCAGCAAACGCCATCCTTAAATGCCAGTATCAAAAAAGTATGTATAAAGAACCCCGGTAAAGCAAGGAATGCACCTGCATCGCTTTTTACCACAGAAAAAGAAGCGCTACTTTTCGACGAAAGTATCAATGTGATCGTGGAAGTGATAGATGATGCCAATGCAGCATTTGAAATTGTATCGATTGCTTTACGAAATGGAAAAGCCGTTGTAAGTGCGAGCAAGAAAATGATTGCTGAACATTTACCGGAGATCCTTCAACTGCAACAGGAAACGGGTTTACCTTTTTTATATGAAGCCGCAGTATGTGCTTCTATTCCTGTGATCAGAAACCTGGAAGAATATTACGATAATGACCTGTTACATTCTATCCGCGCAATCGTTAACGGGTCTACCAATTTTATCCTTACCAAAATGTTCGAGGATAAACTGGATTTTCAGGCAGCCTTAATTCTTGCGCAACAATTAGGCTTTGCAGAAAGCAATCCTAAACTGGATGTGGAAGGGTATGATGCCGTAAATAAATGGACAGTATTGCTGAATCATGCCTACGGTATAGTAGAACATCCGGATAATATTCTGTTTACAGGTATACAGAATATCCAATTGAGTGATGCAGTAGTGGCAAAAGAAAAACATTTCGACATCAAACTGATCGCGCAGGCTAAGAAATTAAAGAACGGTCAGGTTGCCGCCTTTGTTTTACCACAATTTGTTAAACTGGACGAACCTTTATCCTTTGTAAAAAATGAATACAATGGCGTGGTGATCGAAAGCGGGTTTGCCGATAAACAATTCTTTTATGGGAAAGGTGCTGGAAGCTTCCCTACCGCTTCTGCTGTTTTGAGCGATATTTCTGCGCTACGTTATGATTATCGTTATGAATATAAAAAACTATACCATCACAAGCCCAATGAGTTGACACATGATTATTATCTGAAAGTATATATCAGCTTTGATGACTGGAAATACATACCCCGTGAAAAATTTGAATGGATAGAAGAATGGCATGCAGATGCCGATAGAAAATACCTGATAGGTGTTGTACATGTAAACCAGCTTACCGGAAGTAACTGGTGGAGAGAGAATGGAACATCCCTTATTTTATCCGTTGACCCGATCATTGACAACCTGGATATCATCAATTTAAAAAAACGTAGCCTCGAACTGGCAGGCGTGATATAAGTTTTCGTACTTGTTTTGAGTTTTGTTGGGTCCCGCTTTTACCGGCGGGACTTTTTTATATTCGCTACAAAAGACTGGTTGTACTAGATTTGTACAAAGAATTGTATCTGCATGGTTACGAAACCCGCATTTAGCAACAGAAATTTTATTGCCGCATGTATTGCAACATTGGCTGTTGGGCTTTACCTGATCGTAGATTCTTTTATTGTAGGCAGAAATGAGTTCTTCCTGCTGTTGAATACCGATCTTGGCAAGACTGCTGATTCATTTTTCAGTTTTTGGACCAATCTGGGTGATGGTGTGATCTGGATTGTGGTAGCTGCCGTTTTTTATTATTTCAGAAAAAACAAAATGCCGCTCCTTGTTGCCGCAATTCTGGTATCTACACTTATTACGCAACTCACAAAGAATTATGTTTTTCCTGCAGTGCCAAGGCCTACAGCTGCTATTCAGGATATGCTTTTGATTCATACAGTACCCGGGGTAGAATTGCATACTGCCTATAGTTTTCCTTCGGGACATACAGCAACTGCATTTACCATTTATCTACTGGCCTGCTTATTCATCAGAAGAACCTGGGTAGTGCCGGTGGGTTTTGTGTATGCGAACCTGGTGGGGTATTCACGGATCTACCTCGCACAGCATTTTCCACTTGATGTAGGTGGAGGCATGGTCACAGCATTGATCACGATACTGATCTCCTTATACATTCAGCAACAATGGGAAAAAAGAAAGCCGCAGGTTTAATTTCTGCGGCTTTGTTCTTCAGGTGGTGTGTCCTTACTACACCTGATATCATTCTAAGAATTAGCAGAAATGCCATCCTGCTTGCTAATCATTCCCACTACTATACTAATCTTTCCATCTCCACTCACCCTGTATCTGCAAAGCTTCTTTCAGATTATTCTTCAACAGAAAATCTCGGGTTTCTTCATCCGTAAAATGTTTGGATTTGATCTCTTTTGAATCAGCGATCCCATACAATAACATGGTGCTGAAGCGAACAGTACTCTTCATCCCTTTTTCATCTACTAATTTAAATACGTCACAATCTGCATGGTAACAAGGTCCGGCATTATTTGGCAAAGTTCCGCCTGCCCCGCCACCTGTTGGTACTCCTTGTAACATGAACGGTTCATGATCACTATGCAGGCCGGCACCCACTCTGAAAGTATTCCGGTAGCTGGTATCAAATGTGCGCGCAATATTTCCAATGGACTGAAATAATTCTCTGCTGTCTTCAGAAGTACTTGCGTATCCTTTCGGATCATTCGTCATATCGTAATCCAGCATATATCGTAACTGGTTAATACTTTTATCTTTAATAGCCGCATCTACGTATGCTTTTGATCCCAGTAAACCTTCTTCCTCTCCCATGAACATGATAAACTCAACCGTTCTTTCCGGTTGCAGATTAAGGGCTTTAAATGTGCGTGCCATATCCAATACAGAGAAGGAACCGATACCATTATCAATTGCCCCTGTTGCCAGATCCCAACTATCGAGGTGACCGCCTACCACTACTTTTTCATTAGGAATGGTTTTACCCTTGATGGTAGCAACCACATTTCTGGCTTTGATCAAACCCGAAAAATTGGTCATCGCAATATGACTGTATAGTTTTCCGGCAGCCAGTTTCTCTCTTAATTCCATACCTACTTCTTTCCCGATACATACTGCGGGGATAGGTATGAGTTTACCGGTTACAGAAGCGGTTCCCGTTAATAAGATCCCACCGGCTGCGGTATTGATCACTACAATTCCTTTCGCACCATATTTGGTAGCGATCGCTGTTTTTTCAGAGCGGTGCAGAGATTTTGTTCCGGGTTTTGAACCTGGTAGAACACCCAGATAAACCAGGGCGATCTTACCTTTTGCTTTATCCGGATTGGCCTGGTAGTCTTCTTCCATCCCATTACCCATATCCACCAGTTCCAGGGATACATCCACAGCAACAGGCGAATGAGCAAGCGTTACAGAACGAACAGCTTGCAGATTATTCGCATCTGAACCAATACTTACCGCCAAGGTGCCCCGGCTCCAGCTTTCTACTTCAAAAGGCTGGTAGCGTACATCTTTAAAACCATAGGATTTGAGCAGGTTATACGCAAACTCCTCCGCTTTCTTTCCATTGGCAGAGCCGGTTAAGCGATGGCCGATGGTTTCTGTTGCCAGTTTAAGGGAACTATAGGCTTTTGAATTGGCCGATACCTCATCATTGATCTTGCTGAAGATAGATTTCCATTCAGGTTTTTCCTGCGAGAATACATTACTGATGATTATCAGGCAGATAATCGTTAGTAAGCCGGTGATTTTTTTCATGTACAGTTGGTTTGAGAGGGACAATTTATCTATAAAATCCGAAAACTTATAAAGTAGGGTACTAAATAAACCTTGATTGTCTGTGATCTTACTTGTATAAGTACCCAATACTTGGCTTAGCATTCATATTACATTTATTCTCAATAAACTTCCAGATCATTGCCATACACAACTTTACCCTGGTAGCTTTGCTTTATCTCATTCAACATACTTTCCTTGGAAGCTCCCCATAATAACTGGTGAGTGAGCACTAATAACTTAGGATGTACTTTATTGGCTATTTCTGCAAGTTGAGGAGTAGAAGTATGAAAAACAGAATGATACGCCTGCCATTTTTTATCTCTTTTGGCAAACCCTTCCAATGAATACACTTCATGAACTAATATATCACAACCCTTTGCATTAGTGATCAGGTTTTCACTATAGGTACAATCGCCCGAAACAACAATCACTTTATCCTTTGTTTCAAACCGGTAGCCATATGCTTCAGGCCAGGAACCATGATGCACTTTAAATGCTTTTACCAGCAGGTTTGAATCTTTATAAATTACCCCTTCCTTTATTTCATGCGTATTCACTTTATAGGCTTCCGGATTGCCATGTTCCAATCCCTGTATCCTGATATCGATATCTTCCTTATAGGCTGCGAGTATATGATCAGTCATAGTCACTAACCCCTTGGGGCCATATACTTCCAGCGGCCCATCCCTTTCCAATACAGCCGGTGTAAAAATAAAATCAGGATAGCCTGCAGTATGATCAGAATGAAGATGTGTAATGAATAAGCGTTTTAGCTTAGCAGCACCCAGGGAGGCGATCCCTTTATTTTTAGCTTCGGCAGCCCGTCTTACCACACCCGGACCACAGTCGACCACATACGACATATTATTCACAACAATGGCAAGGGAAGGCCCCGATCGTTCAGGATCGGCATTAGGTGTGCCAGTTCCCAACAACACCAACTGGGTTCCGGAAACCTGTCCATATAATAGTGGACTTACAAAAAGCAAAAAACAAACCGAAAAGAATCTCATTATCAAAATTGATTGATCTACAAGCAGTCATTCTATCATTCACTCAATCACTCATTCACTCATTCACTCCATCACTCATTCTACCACAAACACCTTCCCCCGCCCCTCACCCAACAAAGCCAATACATCTTCCTCTGTACCAGTGAAAGGGCCTGAAGATTCGATATTTTTAGTGGCCATCGCAGCTGCAAACTCACCCGCTTCCTGTATGTCTGTTCCATTTAATCTTTTAAACAAATAACCCGCCATATAAGTATCGCCACAGCCGGTACCGTCAACCACTTCTATCGGCACATAAGCGGGTACATCAAAATAGCTGCCTTCACTATAAATAACAGAGCCCTTACTTCCCATGGTTATGATCACTTCTTTAACGCCCCAATCAAATAAAAGCTTAGCACCCGCCCTAATATCTGTAACACCGGTAAGCACTTTCATTTCATATTCATTGGCCTTGAGGATATCTATATATCGAAGTCCTTCTTTTTTATCTGCCCAGTCAATGGCCACCACTTCCTGGTTATTTACTTCACGCAGAAAGCCCTGTACATCCAGTGATACTTTTCCTTTGAGCGATAATGCCTTGATCATTTCCACTCCCATATCATCTGCCAGCAATGGCCCTAGATGATAAAATTGCGCATCAATTGCATCTAATTGTTCTGCGGTAAAAGCATCGGCTTTCTGAAACACCCTTTGTGTGCGGTGATCATGGTTCTCTGAATAGCGGTTCTCAAAGTACACGGTGTGCCTGCTGGGTAAAACTTTCACTTCTATCCCTTTATTCGAGAGTTTAGTAACCGAATCCATTTCCGTTTCTGCCAATGCTGTAACCAGCATATAATTGAGTTTCATTTTATGGATGGCATTGGAAAAATAGAATGAGGTTCCTCCAGACATGTACACCTCTGATTTTGGGGTTACAATTTTGTCTAAAGTGATATGTCCTATGCAACAGATATCATACATGCTTGCTTAAATTTTTACATTTTTCCTGAACAGAGCAGGTTGCTAAAGTAGCCATTAACCCGCTTTTTCCCAAATACAGACGGGTAACCACCACAAGTTCAGATTTACCTGTATTTACTTTATAGAATTAGGCCATTAGTTACTAAATTCATATAGCAAAAGCTTTTCATGAAAAAGCCATTGACCAAATTCCAATCAAAAGCACAAAAAAACAAAGATCTTCCCGAAAGACCCCTACAGAAAAATGCCCCTGCCGGAAATAGTATGACCCCGGACAATGTGCTGATGAAACTGATCAGAGATGCCGTGCTGATTCTTGATGCTGATTTTCACATACAAAATTGGAACCCTGGCGCCGAAGAAATATATGGCTGGAAAGAAGAAGAAGTACTCGGAAAAATTTCTTTCGAAGTTTTTCAAACAGACCCAAATGTATTTTCACCAGATTTTATCATCAAGGAGCTTACATCAAAGGATTTCTACAGAATAGAGTCTTCGCACAAAACTAAATACGGAGAAACTATTATTACTTCTACGAGTTTCTCGGCTGTAAAAAATGAGAATGGTCTACTAACAGGGATTATTTTTATCGCAAAAGATATTACCCAAAACAAAAACAACGAGATACGATTAAAGGATCTTTCTAACAATCTGAAAGATCTTGTAGCCTTACAAACCAGAGAATTAACCAGTATTTTTGAAAGGGTTACAGATGGATTTGCCGCTTTTGATAAAGATTGGAACTATACGTACATGAATAAAACCGGGGGTGAAATTTTCCACTGTAACCCCGAAGAAGTAATTGGCAAAAATCTGTGGCAACAATTTCCGGAAGCGATCGGCAGAGGTTTTCATGCATCCTGTTTAAAAGCCATGGATACTTTAGCATATATACATGCAGAGGATTTTTACCCCGTACATAAAAGATGGATTGAATTTAATATTTATCCCTCAAAACAAGGTATTTCTATCTATTTCAAAGAAATAACGGAGAAAAAGAATGCCGAAAAAAATCTCGAAAAAGCTAACCGGCTTTATCATTTTATCAGCAGTATCAACCAGATGATCGTTCGTGCAAAAGATCAGGAAACGCTTTTCAGGGAAACCTGCCGTATAGCGATCGAAATCGGACATTTTAAATTAGCATGGATAGGCAAACTTGATGCAAAAACCAAAGCCATCACTCCATTGGTTTCAGAAGGAGATGACCTTGGATTCTTTGATACAATAAAATTTTACGCAGATGCAAATGTACCGGGTAGTACTGGTCCTTCAGCCAGGGTTTTTAATGAAGGCCTCACAAGTATCAGTAATGATATTGCCAATGACCCGAAAATATTGCTTGGAAAAGAGGCATTGAAAAGGGGATTCTATTCCGCTATCGCCTTACCTATCAGGCGAATGGATAAAGTAATAGCCAATTTTTCCCTCTATGCAGGTCAACCCGATTTTTTTGATGAAGTAGAGATCAAATTACTTGAAGAAGCCTGTAATGATATTTCTTTCGCTCTTGACTTTATTGAAAAAGAAGCTATGCGCAAAAGAACACAGGAATCTTTGTTGAAAAGTGAGAGGCGGTATCAATCGCTGACAGAAATTTCTCCGGTAGGTATTTTTCATACAAACAAAGAAGGTTTTGTAACATACGTGAACAAAAGGTGGACCACAATTGCAGGCATCAACTTACAGGAAGCATTAGGGCATAGCTGGCAAAAAGCCATTCATGAAAATGACAGAGAAACAATATTGGATGCCTGGTCAGATGCCATAAACAAAGGGAGCAATGTTCAATTTGAATGCAGATTTAAAAAGCCAGACAATAGTGTCAGCTGGGTAATTGGGCAGGCTGTTCCGGAAAAAAATTCAGCTAACCAGATCATTGGATATGTAGGTACGATCACAGATATCACTACTCGTAAAATTGCAGATGACTCTATCAAAAAAATTAATGCCCAACTTAATCTTTCGCAAAAAATTGCCCGTATCGGTTATTGGGAAATAGATTTGATTTCCAGCAACAATTATTGGTCTGACGAAATGTATCGTTTATGCGAAATTGAAAAAGCCAGCGTCGTTATCTCTCCTGAAATTTTTTACCAATCTATCCCATCAAAAGATCGGGATAGAGTCATTAACCTTATATCATCATTGGTCAAAGACAAGAAAGAATTTGTTAGTATAGAATACCCGTTTATCTCAAAAGATGGCAGCTTGCGCTACATGCTATCTACCGGAGCAATTGTTTTGAATGATGAGGGGGTTCCCATTCGTATTAACGGAACGATGCAGGATATCACTGAAAGAAAATATATTGAGCTGGAGATCGTAAAAGAAAAATATCTTTCTGACAGTGTAATTGACAACCTGCCCGGCATCTTCTACCTGATCAATCAAAAAGGGAAATTTATCCGGTGGAACAGGAATCTTGAAGAAGTGATGATGTACGATTCTACAGAAATCGAAATGATGAATCGACTAGATCTTGCGATTCCGGAAGAAACAGAAATGATTGCCAGTTCGATCAGAGAATCACTGACATCCGGCAGAGAAAGTGTTCTTACCCATTTCCTTACCAAAAAAGGCGATATTATACCTTTTCATCTTACCGGAATGACCATTGACTATAAAGGAGAAAAATGCCTGATGGTGATGGGTATCGATTTTTCTGAACGCGCCCATATTCAGGAAGAAATGGAGGAAACATCGCGCCAGCTCCAGTCTCTTACCGATCACCTGCAAACGATCCGCGAAGAAGAAAGAAAAAGAATTGGCCGTGAATTACACGATGAACTGGGCCAACAGTTGACCGCCATGAAAATGGATATCTCCTGGGTAAACAAAAAGTTGCCCGATGATTCAGCTCTGATCAAAGAAAAGATGAAAGAGGTCATTAGCCTGCTGGATGGAAGCAATACAGCACTGAGAAGGATATTGAACGAGCTCAGGCCAACCATCCTCGACCAGCATGGATTGCTGGATGCTTTACATTGGCATGCCAAACAATTTACAGCCACCACCCATATTCCTTTAGAGATTCAGACAACTGAAGAGGAGATCAGGGTTAAAGATGAGATCTCCACCTGCCTTTTCAGGATATTTCAGGAATCGCTAACCAATATCACCCGTTATGCAGAAGCCAATAAAGTGGTAACTTTCATTGGAACCAGCAATGGGGAAATTAATCTGTCCATTGAGGATGACGGCAAAGGATTTGATACAGAAGCTGAACAGCCAAAATCCAGACAACCATTTGGCATATTAGGTATGAAAGAAAGAGTAAGGGCCTTACAAGGCAAATTTGAGCTGGTATCGGCTCCCGGAAAAGGCACAAAAATTAATATAAGTTTACCATTACAATAGTATCTTAGCCAATCTATATGAAAAGGATAATATTAGCAGACGATCATAGTTTTATCAGGAGGGGTTTGATCCAGATCCTGAAAGATGAATATCCTTCAGCGGAGATCAAAGAAGTAGCTGATGGAGAATCTTTGGTAAAAGAGGTAACCCTGCACGACTGGGATCTTGTGATCTCCGATCTGGATATGCCGGGCCGCAGCGGTTTGGATGCACTAGAGCAGATAAAACTGATCAAACCCAATCTGCCTGTTTTGATCCTGAGTATTTATCCCGAAGAGTTATATGCCGTAAGGGTATTAAAAGCGGGTGGTT
>CANGOX010000071.1 GCA_947455605.1 Chitinophagaceae bacterium | reverse complement strand
CGATAGGGTTTTGCATATAATTGCAAAAGAGAAAAATAAGTGATTGCTCTTAATGCTTTTGCTTCACCTGTATAACTCTTATTCAAACTGTCACTAAGAACCGAAGTTGGCGTACCGGCAAGTCCATCTATCAAAACATTACAGGCATTGATTGCCTGATACGACTGTTGCCAAACAACGTTTACATCCGTTGTGCTGGGATCAGTTAGTAACATATAGGTAAGCCCGCCCTGTAATGGGTTCTGATTAGTGCTGATAAATTCTCCGGCACGGGCTTCACTATACAATAAGTAATTGCTCCCCCACAGTCCGGTTCCTTTAAATGTTGCATACATACCATTCACCATATTGGCAATACGGTCTGGTGTTGCAAAAGCTGATGCATCAGAAATTAATGTTGAAGGAACAGGCGTTAACGTATCCGATTTATTACAGGCAAATAACAGAATAGTTATTACAAGGCCTGTTAGGTATGAGAATAATGATTTCATATGATCTTGTTAATTTAGAAGTTAATTTTAAGTCCCACTGTAAAGATTTTGGCATTGGGTGTCATGTTTCTATCAAAGCCCTGTGTTGCTGAAGTATTATCGGTAGTGGTTACTTCCGGATCAGCCCCGGGATAAGGGGTAATGATCGCCAGATTTTGTCCACTTACATACAATTTCATATTCGATAACTGAAGTTTTTTCATCAACTTCTCCGGTAAATTGTAAGAAATAGATACGTTCTTTAACCTTACGTAATTACTTGAGTAAACATTTGCAGTAATCGGAAGTGAATAACCCCATGAGGTGAAATCTCCATCCTCAACTTTAGGAACCTCTGTTATATCCCCGGCTTTCTGCCAGCGCTTTAAGATCAACGTTGAATTATTCGGGAACCTGCAATCCATCAAAGTACCTTGTGTTCCGTAATACATATATCCTCCAAACTGATAGGTCATCAACATGTCCAGTTCGAAATTTTTGTAACGGATTGTATTATTGAACCCTCCATAAATTTTAGCATTGGTATTCTTGTACACAACGCCATCAGTAGTAGTAGTTACCGCAGGCGCCTTTGTTCCGTCTTCATACTCCCACTGATTTCTGCCAGCTGCAGGCACCTGTTCATACAATACTTTTTTATTATTCTTGTCAAGAAAAACCCTTCTTCCTGTTGCAGGGTCTACGCCAGCAGTTCTGATAGCATAGATCATTCCCACTGAATAACCGGGTAATGAAATGGAAACCAAATCAGTTGAACCACCCAAACCATTGATCAACAAACTTGAAACATCCGGCGATAATGAGGTAACCTTATTATCATTAAATGAAAAGTTCAATCCTGCAGACCATGAGAACTGTTTATTCAGAATGGGCGTACCATTTAAGGCAATCTCTACCCCTTTATTATACATAGAACCAACATTAGACAACACTGAGTTTTGCGGACTACCCGGCAAACCAGCCGATGCAGGAACCGGTACTCCGAATATCAAACCATCAATATTGTTTTTATAATACGAGATATCTGCATTGGCCCTACCATGAAACATACTAAAGTATAATCCGATATCAGTCTTTTTACTGGTTTCCCATTTTAGATCCTGATTGCCGCTTGCAGAATAATAAAGACCCGGCAAGCCTCCATAAAGATTAGCTGAGTAAGATGAAAGCGTTGCATAATCACCAATACCGGCAATATTACCAACCTTACCATAACTGGCCCTTAGCCGAACATTTTCAAATACATCGGCGATATTGCTTTTCTTCCAGAAGCTTTCATTACTTAATTCCCATGCCCCCGCTAAAGACCAGAAAAGACCCGACTTATTATTTTTTCCCAATAAAGAAGATTCGTCATTTCTCAGGCTGGCGGTTATATAATATTTTCTTTGAAAATTATATTGCGCTCTGCTAAACAAAGAAGTGAAATATTTATAGAATATCTGGTTGGAAGTATTTGAAATAACTACCGTTCCAAAACCGCCCTGCAAATTGGAATAAAAGGGATCGGATTGGTTAGTTCTGTTTAAACCAAACTGATCGCCGGTTTTATTTTGAACCTCCTGGCCTAAAAGCAGATTAAAACTATGTTTATTAAAAGTTTTGTCAAATGTCAATGTATTGGTCCAGCTATAACTTTCTCTTTTGGCAGAAATTCCGGTTGCGCTTCCGTTCGCACTTACCCCTTCATTTGTTCTCGGATCAAAATATCGGGTAGTTCTGCTATAAATATTATCTATACCATACAACGTTTTGAATGTGATCCAATTCGTAGGATTTACCTGCGCATAAATATTAGATTGGATAATATTATTGGTAGTATTGTCATCATTGTAATTCAATGTAATAACAGGGTTTGTATAACCCATCCTGGTGGTGGATGTAAGATGGCCCTGGTTGTCCATTAATCCGAGGTTTAAACCGGTTGCGTTGTAAGACCCATCATTGTTATATGGCCCAATTACCGGTGCGGCTACCAGTGCAAGCCGATACGCAACAGAGTTGCTGGCAGAAGAACTCACTCCATTCCCTGTTGATAAAACGGCAGTTGTAATATTGTTACTATAATTGGTTTTAGAACCAACGGTAAGCCAGGAATTTACTTTATGATCAATATTATATGTTACCGATTTTCTTCCAAATTCATTACCATTCAATATGCCCTGTTGTTTCGTATAGCCTAAAGAGAAATAGTATTTAGTTGTTTGATTAGATCCTGATAGGCTGATCGTATGATTCTGCGACATCCCTGTTCGGAAGATATAATCATACCAATTTGTCCTAACTGTTTTACCATCCGGACCCACAGAATTGCCATAATAATTAGTGGTAGCATTATAGGTGCCGGCATTTTTTAAGGCTTCATTTTTTATTTCCAGGTACTGATCACCATTAAGTAGCGAAGCCAGCCTTGTAGCCTGGCTGGAAGATACAGATACATCATATACAAATTGAGGCTTGCCAAGTTTTCCCTTTTTGGTGGTTACAAATACAACGCCGTTTGCAGCACGGCTACCGTAAATACTGGTTGCGGCGGCATCTTTAGCAATATCAATACTTTCAATATCTGCCGGGTTTAAAAATGCCAACGGATTATTGGAAGCATTACCGCCTACGTTGATGTCTTCTACATAAACCGGAATACCGTCTACTACAATCAATGGATAAGAACTCAGGGTTAGTGAGTTTACACCACGAATCCTGAATACCGGTGCCTGATTAACCACACCTGAATTGGCAATCATATTAACGCCGGTTGTTCTTCCATTTAATGCACCTTCAAAACTCTGCACAGGCATTTCTGCAATCACATCCCCTTTTACAGAACCATAAGAGCCAATACTTTGTCTTTTGGTTGAGGTACCATACCCAACAACCACTACATCGTCCAATTTGCTGTTAGACGGCTTCAAAATAATACGAAGCGTATTATTCGTTTCTATTTTTATTTGCTCGGTCTGATAGCCAATAAAGCTGATTTCCAAAATGGTTCCTACAGAAATGCCGGTTAGAGAAAAAGAACCATCGAAATTGGTTTGCACTCCTTTGTTTTTACCTTTTACTTTCACACTTACACCTTCCATGGGATCGCCCTTCTCATTAGTAATGAATCCCCTTACATTTTCATCAGCCAAAATTTGTTTTTTTGCATTCTCATCCGATGTATTGAATTTGGAAAACAAAATCACCTGATCGTCAATCACATTATAACTGATATTTAGAGGCGAAAGTGTCTCATTTAAAAAATCACTTATCTTCTTATTCAGTGCAGAATAGCTGATTACTTTTTCAAGATCGTGTAAATTGTTGCTGAAGCTGAATTTTACATTAGTTTGATTTTGTATCTGCAAAATCATTTTCGCCAATTGCACATTCTGTACAGAAATAGAAAATGTTTTGTCAAGAACAACCTGGCTGCTTGCCTTATTTGCAAATAAAGAGATGGTAAGGCCTGCAATCAGGACCACCTGAATACAAACAGTTCTCACAGCAAAATGCATCCAGACAACTTTGGGTGATTTAAATTTCATTGGGCTTGTTTTGGTTTATTGAAATCAGAGATATAATGATGATCTGTTTTAGGCTCTGGTTATTTACACTATTATTAATATATGTTTCAATGCAACTTCGATTTCGGAACGGCACATCCTTTTCCTTTCACGATAATTTGTGTTCCGATTGTTTCATAGGATGCGTTTATCGTTAAACAAATGATCTTCAGTTTTGTAAAAAGATCCTGGCTGCTCAGGTCTCCGGTAAAAAGGCAATTATTGAAATTTTCATTTTCCGGAATTATTTCTATTCCATATTGTTCAGATAAATCATTGAAAATATCTACCAATTTATTCCGGTTGTATACGAATGTTTCTTTTTTACCCTTATTGGTTTTGTTTTCAATGGCACCCCTGTTAACAATGGGTGCGGGCTGATCAACCAGAGATTTTTCAAAAATTTCTACGGCTGAATTATAAACTACCCGCTGATTGGGTGTTATGATAGCTGTTTTCGCGAGATTACCTTTCTTTACAAATTTTTCATTTTCATACACCTGAACTTTCCCTGTTTTTACTGCTACTTCGAAATTGTTTGTTCTTGCAAGGGTTCGTACATTAAAACTTGTTCCTAAAACTTTTGTAACAATATTGTGGTAATAAACGAGAAACGGTTTGGAAGGATCTCGTTTAACCGTAAAAAAGGCCTCCCCTTCTAAAACAACTTCTCTTTTTTTTCCGGCAAAATCTTTTGAATAATATATCGTTGAGTTTGGCTGTAAGGTTACCATGCTTCCATCCGACAAAACCAGTTGAAGTATTTTATCATTACTTTTAGTCTTAAGCAACTGATCAACAGGAACTGTTCCGGGATAATTTGCAACAGATAGCTTACTTTTTTCCTGAGTATAATAATAGGTTCCTGTAATCAAAGTCAGAATTATAGAAGCAGCAGCCACCCATTTTAACCAACTTATTTTACGCACCGGAATAGAAGGCAAAATATCAGCAGTGTTTTTATCAGAAAGTTTAATATTCCTGATAATTTCCTGGGCAATATGCGGAGGAAGGCCGGCATCATCTGTAAGATCGAGGGTGTCATAATCCAGATCTATCCGGTCCCTAATGATTTCATCATATTCGCCACTGGCCAGTAAACCGAAGAATTCATCATACTCTTCAATTGAAAAATGGCCAAAATGGAATCTATCGAGTAAATGTTGAAATCTATCCTGATCTTTCATGTATTACTAATTAAACAAATAGGTGAAATACCCTATATTATTAATAGTATTACAATCAGGACTAAAAAAAGGAGTACAGACCTGAGAATTATTTTTGCAGTATATAAAATATTACCGGCACAGCGCCTTTCAATAATAATAATTTTATCTGCTTGAGTGCCCTGGCCATGTGTGTTTTAACCGTAAAAGTAGAAAGAGAAAGTTTTTCTGCAATTTCTGCGTAGGACAGGTTTTCCTGTTTTGCAAGAAGGTAAATCTGTTTTTGTTGAACGGATAATGAATTAACTGCATTTTTAAGCAACTTCTCTTTGGAATCATCTATTCCGAGTTTCTCTAAAAAAGAATTGTCTTCTTCTGATAATGTGTGCTTTAGGTAATCCAGTGCCTTCCATTCGTTTGCAATCCGTTTAAGTTGGTTGATCAAATGATTCCTGGTAACGGTTCGCAGCCAGGCCTCCAGAGAGCGATCTCCTGTAAATTGCTTACGCTCTATCCAAAGTTTAAGGAAAACATCCTGAACCACTTCCTGAGCCATTATGGGAGAACGTAAATAATGTATAGCTAATTTGTAAATTAGATTCCTGTGCCGATCATAAATAAGCTGAAATGCATATTCACTATCTTCCGCAAGCATGCTTTGCAGCTTTGATTCTTCGTATGTAAGATGGTTACTCTGCAATGATTTGATTATATCACAATTTATAAAAAAAATGAATAATCCGTTTTGTTTATCATATAAAACTCATTGCATAAATACCCCGGCTCTTCTTTTTATTAGGTTTTGTGTCCTTATATCATAAAAAGAATCATATAATCATTTTATAATTGTCCGAAAATCAATAATACAAATACAAAACTAACATCCGGGGGATTACAGAATCTAAAACCAAAGATCCTTAAGGACCTGATTGATAAGGACAGTGATAAATAAAATCCATTCATAATGGCTGGCTTTAATAAAAAGACTCCTTTCTCATTTTAGAAGCAACACACAATTTCTCTAAATAAACTGCGGATTCATTTTCCAGCCTATGCAGTAATACCGAAAACCGATTTCAATCTTTCAGTAATATTTTAATATCGTTTAATACCCTATTGATATCCTCTCCTCTGGTTGCATTATATACACCACGGATATGCTGTTCTTTATCAACTAAAAACATTTTGTCGGTATGCAGAAATGAACTGGTATCGCTGGTATTATTTTCATCAGCAAAATAAGACCCTCTTCCCAAAGTATAAACCGCTTTTTTATCCCCCGTTAATAAATGCCACACCGATGGATTTATCTCATTTTCAATTCCATATTTTTTTAAGCGACCTACCGTATCTACCCATGGCATTACACTAAATGATACGATGTTTACCTGCTGCATGGAAAGAATACTGTCTTGCAATTTTTTAAGATTATGGGTCATTTTAGGACAGATACCCGGACAGGTAGTAAAGAAAAAATTGGCTACATAGATCTTACCCCGTAAAGAATCTGTTGAATAGCTATTACCGGATTGATTCTGAAAATTGAAATTTGCTATTGTATGCGGGTTTTTAATACCCCATTGAGGTGTTAATTCCTTTGCGTTATAATAAGGGAGTTCTTCGTTCTTGCTATCAAACAAATGGCATGAGCAAAGCATACAAACAAAAACAGCCATTGCCAGGTATTTAATGCACAACCGGCATACATTCTTCTGAAGATAAAGAACCATACATTTTATTATTTTTTACCAGGTAATTAGAGACGAGTCTGCCGGTTGAATCCCATATTTTCTGCGATCCTTCTTCTATCCCGTTTGTATAATTTTTCTCTTCCTGTATTTTTCCAAAATGGAAATAGACGATTTGTTTGCCGTTATATTGATTGTGATGGTAACGGAAAAGATACCGCAGGTTTCCATTAGGCCACCACTGTATAAACACGCCTTCTTTTTCTCCGTTCACAAAACTTCTCTCCAGTAATTTCTCACCTGTATTATAACTACCGGTGGCTATGCCGTTTTCTTTTCCATCAATTACCGGAAGTTTATAAACGATGCGGCCATCGGTTTCTACCTGAACCATGTATCCGCTGAATAACCTGTTCTTATAGAACCAGCCCTTATCTGTTTTTACTAAATAACGGTCATAATTTTTTACGATCCTATCGGGGGGCAGTTTGCCGCTTTTGTGATTACAGGCTGAAAATCCGATAATAATGAGTAGGCAAAATATGTCCAATACTTTTGTCTTCACTGTACAATTATTTTACCAAAAACTGTCCCATCATCCCTCCATCTTCATGGTTTGAAAAATGACAATGGTACATATAGGGGTTAACTCCATCTGAAAAATCGTCAAACTTTGCGATCACTGTAACGGTTTCACCAAGGGGCACATATACCGTGTCTTTCCAGCCCGATTCATGGTCTCCAACTACGCCTGAACTTCTTGCGATTATTTTAAACTGCACATCATGCACATGAAATGAATGGCCAAAAATATTATTGTTTACAATGGTCCATTTTTCAATCGCATTTAAATTGATGGTTTGATTGATCTTGGTAAACCCATAGGTGTTGTTATCAAATGTAAATGCAGAACCCGCCTGACCTCCTGTAATATTGATCGTTCGGCTATTGGTAACATCCGCATTGGTCCAATAGGTATTATTGGCCAGTTTTGCAGGCAAGGCTGTAATCGCATTAGTGGTACTTGCCCCTACTTTTATATTCAAAAGAGAAAAGTCCTTATTGTTTAATAAACTGCCAAAATCTCCTGTAGTGGCAGGTTCTGCTCCCGGGAAACCAAAAGATTGACCGCTATTATAGGCTTTCAGATCAATACTGCTTCCCAACGCATCCGCACCCAGATTGACCAAAATTTCTACACGTTCACCTGGCATTATTTTTACTCTTTTCACTGATATAGGCGCATTTAACAAGCCCCCATCATTGCCGATGATATAGAATTGTCTGTTATCACTCAATCCAATATCATACCCTCTTTCAATTTCTGCATTCAGCATTCTTAAACGAACATACTGTTTAGGCAAGGTAACCTGCGCATTCATAGTACCGTTTGTGAGTTGATAATCTCCATAGGCGCCTGAAATATCAAAGGAATTGTCAGTATTAAACCGCCTGCTTGTAAATACCATTGGAATATCATCAATACCATATGTTCTTGGCAAAGCCAACGCCGATTCAGCCGGATCTTTAATTATGATAAATCCACCGGCTCCTTTTGCGAGTTGTTCATAGGTCTTCATGTGCAAATGAGGATGATACCAATAAGTGCCCGCATTGTTTTTTATTTTGAAATTGGGCGACCATTTTCCGCCTGCATCAATTATCTGATGTGGGCCGCCATCCATGATGGCGGGTATATGAAACCCATGCCAATGAACGGTAGTTTGATCAGACAGGGCATTTGTCACATTTATTTGCACATCATCGCCCTGGTTCATGATAAGGGTAGGGCCCCAAAAGCTATTGCCATTATACCCATATGTTGCGGTAGCAGCCCCTGTTTTGAATTGTTTGGTAGACTTGTCGAGGGTTAAATTGAAACTGGTTCCGGTAATGGCCGGGGGTATAAACAAATCGGCATAAGCAGTAGTAGTGGTGGTAGTACCGGAGCTGGAACCGGTGGCAGTTTGATCAGATTTACTGCAAGCGAAATTTGAACCGGCTATGATCAGAATGAGTAAACAGAATCGATAATACATATGTCTTTTTCTAATGAGACGCATTATGATTGAAATTCCTTCGCTTAAAAAAAATAAACTTTCTGGAACCGCCTGAACAGACTGAAAATTTGGAATTTACTCACACTTTCTGTAAACCCTCTTCCTTTTACGCAGGGTTTCCATAGTAAGAACCATCTGCACCCAATACCGGTAATAAATAGACGACTGAAGGTGTTTTAAAATATGATTATTATCATCTATTACCAGGACCGTTCGATCTAACTTTATGTGATCAACAACGCCTACTCAGGTTGCCAATTACAACTCCTTTTATTGGCAGGAATAGACTTCTCGATATCATAAATCAAATACCATGAGAACCAGATATCGTATGCGGGTTCATCCAATGCTCATCTTTGGATTTTTATTATTGTTACATCCTGCCTGTAAAAAATCGATCAGTGTGATTGATCTGCCAAATGAAAAAGTGTTTACAACCGTTGACAGAACCCTATTACCGGTGCAGGTTCCTGTTTCACCTCTGTTGTTAAGCCCAAATGATGTTTCCAGATTTTTGCAGTATGGGTACGGTCTATGGCAATACGGACCGGGTGTTCCTTATCAAAAAAGAGTTGACCTGATGCCTGTGGGATATACGGGAGACAATGTGAGCAACGCAGCGCTATTCCTGAATTTCTTTGCTGTTTCAGATATTCATAT
This sequence comes from Chitinophagaceae bacterium, assembly GCA_947455605.1. Taxonomy (GTDB): domain Bacteria; phylum Bacteroidota; class Bacteroidia; order Chitinophagales; family Chitinophagaceae; genus Sediminibacterium. Next base: position 10,016 of record CANGOX010000071.1, on the reverse strand, counting down.
CACCGACAAAGAATCTCCAGCAGAAGCGATCTATTATGGATATAAATGGAATATCATATCTGGCTACTCGCCGGCCATGTTGTACTCAACACAAATGCTTGATGCAACGGTAAATACCATCAACAGATTGCACAAAGAAAAACCATTTGACTTTGGTCTTTCGCTCGGAGATGCTGTAAACAGTTCTCAATACAACGAACTCAGATGGTATATTGATGTGATGGATGGCAAACTGATCAACCCCGATTCGGGTATAAAAGATGATCCCAACCCCGGGCCCGATAATGATTACCAGGATGTATACAAGGCGGTTGGTCTTGATAATTCTATTAAATGGTACCAAACCATCGGAAACCATGATCATTTCTGGATGGGTATGTTTCCTGCTGATACTTACATCACAGAAAAAATGACAGGCAGCAGCATCCTTGATCTGGGTAATATTTTTTCGGACCGTACCGGTTTGGCTAGCCGTGGCTATTACATGGGTGCCATAGATGGAAAAACAATCAACGGAGATATTATCGGTGCAGGACCTGTAAACAGTTTTACCGTACCTCCAGCCGTTCCTGCAGATAAAGACAGACGGCCTTTATTATTAAAAGAATTGATGGGAGAATTTTTAAACAGCACAGGTCTTCCTGCCGGGCACGGGTTTACACCGGCCATGGCCGCTTCGGGGTTTGCCAGTTATTCATTCGAGCCAAGATCTGATCTGCCAATTAAGGTAATTGTGTTAGATAATACCAACAGTAGCGACCAGCCCGTAACGGACGCTTATGGGAAAGGTTTTATAGATAAACAACGATATGACTGGCTTACTGCAGAACTGGATAAAGGCCAGGCTGAGGGCAAACTCATGATCATTGCTGCGCATATACCGTTAAAGGTTAAGCTTGATCTGACAACCACACTTGGACAAGCCATGATCTGGAGCCGCGATTCCTATAAGAATGAAGATGAAATGCTGGTGAAACTGCATACTTATCCCAACCTCATCCTGTGGACCTCAGGACATAGGCATCTCAGCGTAGTTACCCCGCAACCCTCACCGGATCCTGCAAAACCTGAGTTGGGTTTTTGGGAAGTGGAAACACCATCTTTACGTGAGTTCCCGCAGCAGTTCCGTACTTTCCAGATTACCCGCAACAGCGATAATACGGTTTCCATTTTTGCAACAGATATAGATCCGGTTGTTACTGAAGGATCGCTTGTTGCCAAAGCCCGGTCTTATGCCATTGCAGCCAATCAGCTATTTAAAATTGTACAGGACCCAATGCCGGGTGGTGTTGTGAATGTGGAGTTGATCAAAAAAATAAGTTCCGATATGCAGGGTAAATTAAAAGATCTGGGCGCACCCATGAACAAATAAATACCTTACTATAATCAGCTTACAATATCCAATAGTATAAGACCGATTATACTGTTGGCTTTGTATACTTTCATCGGGGTCAATAGGAATTATAAAAAACCACTCATGAATTCATAAGTGGTTTGTGTATTTCGGGGGATACAGATATACTTATACAGCAACCGGCAATAACACACTAAATGTGGTTCCTTTGCCTTCAATACTTTCAAAAGAAATGGTTCCTCTGTGTGCTTCTACGATCTGTTTGCAGATAGCGAGGCCCAGGCCAAAGCTTTTTTCTCCGGCGGTTCCTACACATCTGGATGTTCCGAACATAGTGAAAAGACCCTCTTTAAATTTATCGGGGATACCCACACCGGAATCATGAACTTTCAACAGTAAATGATTTCTTTCCTTTTTCAGATCGATCTCTACCATTCCGCCTATATGTGAGAACTTGATTGCATTATTTACCAGGTTGTTGACCACTCTTTCCATTTTACCGGCATCTGCACTGATATAAACGGGTTCTTCGCTAACCTTAACCTGCAGGTGCTGCTGCTTTTTATTGATGGCGTGTTGCTGCATCTTCACTACTTTCTCAATGATCTTGGAAGCGTCTACCCTACCCAATACCAGAGGAACATTTTCAGCCGTTTCCATTTCCATGATCTCATTGATAAAACCCATCGATTCTGAAGAAGTTTTATAGATCATTTCAAGGCTAGATCTTTTTTCGGCATCTGTTTCATCATCCATCAATAATTCAGAGAAAGATGCAATTGCTCCGATCGGATTTCGCAGATCATGTACCAGTACCTGCATGATGCGTTCTTTCTTTTTTTTCACCCGCATCATTTCATTATATGCATTCTCGAGTTTTAAATGGTAACTTAAATACAGCGTTTTAAATGATTGTAGAACAATCGTAAGAACGATCAAAGAAACAATCATATTAATGGTAACGCGGTTCTGTAAAGAAGCGACCAGTGTAGAAAACCCGTCCTGGTCAATTTTAATAAACGCAAATGCAAAGAGGCTGAATACAGAAAACATAACATACTTCCAGGTAAGATCAAATAATATTACCGCTGAAACCAGGTTAATGATCAGAAAATATTCGCATCCGTTTTTAAATACATAGGCTCCTGTTACAAATATGATGGAAGAAAGCAGCAGGGATAACGGTCTGTATACCAGATGTTTTCTGGTAAGGCTAACCCATATTCCTATTCCATATATGAGCATCTGGCCCAAATTGAGCAAAGCAAGGCCATATTTAGCCTGCAAAAGATTAATAAGCAAAAAGACAGGTACAACAGGGATTGCCAGCAGTATGAACAGGTTAAACAGATATGTTTTCTGGACCTCAACAAAAGGTAGTCCATCGGAAACACCTGTATTTAAAAGCCTGATAAAAAAATGATTGATCTTCTTCCACAACATATCGCTAAGAATTTACAGACAGTCTTTACTATTCTGATATTTCAATCCAACAGCAATGAAAAGACCGGCATTTTTATCGTTGACGGGCGGATATAAGACCCGTAAAATTGATTTCTAGTGTAAATATGGCGAGGATTTAACGGAGAACTACCCACTTAAACAAGTGGTATGGGCCGGAATATTCAATAAAATAGCTGCTCTTTCGTTACCGGCCCCCTTTATCGTATGATAATTATCATTCGGGTTCTGTTACCGGAATCTTTACCTTGCGGCCTCAAAACGGAAAAATGAAACTACAGGACATATTACTGCAGCGAAGTGAAAACAAATGTGAACTCTGCGGGTCTACCGACGATCTACAGGTGTATGAAGTTCAGCCCCAGGACAACCCAAACGAAGAGAATTCCCTTATTGCCTGTGGCAGCTGCCGCAGCCAGATAGATAAGAAAGCCGAGCTGGACCAGAGCCACTGGCAGTGTTTAACCGGCTCTATGTGGAGCGAGGTACCCGGCGTACAGGTTATTGCCTGGCGTATGCTGAACCGCTTGCGCAGCGAAAGCTGGGCGGCAGACCAATTGGATATGCTATTTCTGGATGATGAAAGGCTGGCATGGGCCAAAGCTACCGGCGATCATGAGAACGACGGCAGTGTAGACCTGCATAGGGATGCCAATGGAAATATTCTGCAAGGGGGAGATACCGTTGTATTGACCAAATCATTAGACGTAAAAGGGTCTACCCTGAATGCCAAAATGGGTACCGTGGTTAAGAATATACGGCTGGTGGAGAACAATACCGAGCAAATTGAAGGGAAGATCGAAGGCCAGGTGATCGTGATCCTAACCAAATATGTGAGAAAACAGGGCTAATTTCTCCAGTATACCCTTCTGTTAAACAGATCCGCTAACGGATCTGTTTGACTTTCTAACCAACCAACACTTACGGATATTATTTTTTATTATGATTTCAGGCTGCATGCACTCATAAATAAGAATCATTTATAATATCGTATCTTTGTGACCTGATTCGTAGCATCCTCTGAAAATCCGCACTCATAATAAATTTTTCTTATTTGTGTGAGTGTACTCTGGACAAATTCATATCCCGGTCATTTAAGAACAACAACAAAGGCTATAGCCTGGTAACAAGATTCAACGCTGGATAATGAAAATGAGCATTGGCTTAATTCGTACATATAATAAAACCGCCGGTATTTTTTTGCTGTTGGGTATGTTGTGGTCATGCACAAAATCATCCGACAATTATACCCCTGTGGTGCAACCTCCGGCAACAGTGAACCCTCCTACCGGTGTGATAGAAAGTTTTACCCTTACCGATACACTGATTCCATTTTATACCGGCTCAACAGCCAAATGGCTGGTTACGGCAACCAATCTCAATTCTGTGATAACCTTTAATGGTGTGGTTGTTGGCAATTATGGTGTACTGGATACCGGACCGCTTAAACAAACCACAGTTTTTACATTAGCGGTTAATAACGGTAAGAAAGCATCGGTAACACTCAAAGTTGCCGACTCTGTTACCACCCTTTTATGGAACAAGGGTAAACGTTTACGGCAAACCAAATATGAATTATTTCTTGTGCCTACGGGTCAGATAGACCCTGTTTGGATAGATAATCCTATAATGGCAAGGGTTGCAGACCAGCGGATCTATTTTAACCTCGACGGCACGTCCAGGATCTATCAGTCCACTGCTTCTACTTATGTAGCCCCACCCGATGCCGGCCGGTTTGTTATCAGCGCTTCACAAAACGCTTTTACCTGGTTAGGAGCTACCTACACAATTGGTTCGTTAGACAATAATGTTTTAATAACCACTTACGATGAACTAATGGCTAACGGAACTATCGTTCGTGCACGCAATACTTATGCTTACGAATAAACGGTAAACTATGGCAAGGGTATCTCAATATTGATAGTAACCCCTTCTCCGCTAATAGTATTGATTTGAAACTGTCCGTTCAAACCATAAACCCTTTCTCTTATTTCCAGAATACTGTATTGGGTTCTTATATCCTTATTGGTTATATCAAGATAGGCTCCATTATCTTTCATATCCAGCTTAAGAAGATCGCCCTCTTTCAGTAAACTTATAGAAGCGCTAATATTGCCTTGAAGGATACTGCCTTTCAGGCTCAGTTCTACGATACGGTAAATATCAAGGCTAATATCGGAAGGGATATTTTCGTTTTCTAAGTTTGACGAGAAATCTACCCCGCTTTTCCATTTTCCCCTGAACGAATCTACCAGGTATTCAAGCGATTCGTATAAACCGATCTCTTCGATCATGGTTGTATTGGCAGAAATATATATTTTTCTGAATGCAGTGAGTTTATCGGTAATGGATACCAACAATTCATCTATTTTATCATCCAGCACCGACTTGTCTTCATGCAGGTGTCTTTTGATCCAGGATACATCCAGTTTTAAGGATGCCAGCCCCTGCCCCAATTCATCATGCACTTCTTTAGCGATCTTATTTTTTTCAAACTCCCTTACATGCTGTAGGTGTTTGGATAAAACTCTGAGTTCTTTATTCAGGAATATCAGTTCCGCTTCTGCTTCTTTTTGCCTGGTCGTATCTATACCCGTTGCAGAAACATAAGCGGCATTCCCGTTGGTATCTTTATGAAGGATAAATACCTGTATAACCGGAATGATCTTACCACTGAGTGATCTGAAGGCAGTTTCCCCGCTCCATTTACCGGCACTCAGTAAGGCAGCCTCGGCTACTGGGGTAACTTCTATTGCCTTGGGCGAACGAAACTGAGAGATTGAATATTTTGTTATATCCTCATCACCAATTTCCAGGATATCTTTCATTGCCTTGTTGGCATAGAGGAAATTTCTATCGAGATCAAAAGTGAAAATATAGGCTGAAGAATTCTCAACAATGGTGAGTAAATGTTTTTGTTCTTCCTCCAGTCGTTTTCTTTCAGTTATATTTTCTTTTACGGCTACAAAATTGGTGATCTCACCTGCTTCATTAGTGATAGGAGAAATGGCTGCATATTCCCAATAGGTTTCTCCATTCTTCTTTTTATTTAAAAACTCACCCTGCCATTCCTGATTATGGGTTATGTTTTCCCACAGATGAGTATACTCAGCATCGGGTGTATACCCGGTTTTTAATACGCGTGGGTTCTGACCGATCACTTCTGTAAATGTATAACCGGTAAGTTTGGTAAAAGCGGGATTTACATATTCAATATTTCCCTCCAGATTGGTAATAACAACCGATGCTGAACTCTGTTCTATCGCTTTGTTTACGATATGCAACTGTTTTTCGACTTCTATACTTTTTCTCTCTCTTTCAGAAAGCTGTACCCTCATCCGCCAAAGAACAAATCCGAAGAACAGCAGTGTTTCAGTGATCAACAGACCCAACAACACGTACCTTGTTCTAGCTTCATTCTGAACACGATCATGAAACAGTTGTGTGTCTTCCCTTGCGTGAGTGGCTATCTCATCGTATTTTTTTTGTATATCGGAGCGCTTAATATCAATTTGATTCGTACTTCGCAGATCAAAAGCGCTATCCATATTGCCCGCCAATCCAAAAGCAAGTTCTTTATCAGAAAGTGAAAGGTATTGTTTCAGATAAATATCAAGGCTGGTAATATCATCACAGGGTATATATACATTACCGCACAAATTTTTGAGGCTGTCTATCTGTGCAACGGCTTTTGTACAGGCTTTTTTATAATCATTGATCTTCTCCGGGAACTTATTGATATAGGCCGGTTTTTCTGTAAAGACCACATCATTAAAAGCCAACTGAAACTTATCCAGGTGATGCGTCATCCATAGTACCCTTGTTTGATCAGTTGTTATTTTATCGTTCGAAGTAAGGGTTTTGTATTCTAATATATAGATGATAGAAAGGGCAACAAATGATATTCCAAAGAAGAAATTGAAAAACAGTCTTGAATTCTTTGTTTTCATACAGAAACTTTCACCTTATTAATAATTCTTTTAACGTTATGTAATTGTCCATCTTACAGAATGGAAGGATATCAGGTGAAAGGGAAGTATTCCCTTAGTTATCAAAACGTTTACTTGCGAAAGGTAGTTTTTATTCCCAACCTGACAAATGACAAATATCAGTATCGGATTTCTTAACTCAGATCTAAGACACTACTTTACCATTTTTACCTGTTTATTTTGATCCATTTCCAGTTATTTAAACAATATTTCTGCGAATCAACCCGATCCGGAATGATTAGATATAATTAAGTTACATATAGAAAATGCTTAATGCATTTCTCTCTTCGACAGTAAAAAAGCCCATTTGGCCGAAAGTGAATCGGGTTAGTTAATTTCAGAAGTGTTGATTCATTATATTGAGACAAAATAAAGCCCCATGATACTACAGCACAGAAAAAAACTGAACCTCTTACTGGTTTTAACCATTGCAGGAGCATTGATCACACAGTCTTTCAATGTTAGGCAGCAGCAACCCAAAAAATTAAAGAACATTAAAGTGTTCCCGGCCACAGCTACTTATCAGGAAGTGGACCATGCTATGGACCAGTATAAAGTTGATCTGGGTGTTAAGTGTAATTATTGTCATGCACCCGAAAAAGATAATCCAAGAAAGATGGATATGCCAAGTGATGAGAACCCAATGAAAGAAGTGGCACGTAATATGATCCGGATGACGGATGATCTGAACAAAAAATATATTGCTACCATAAAACATACAGAACAGGATACCACAAAGATCCAACTGGTTACCTGTAATACCTGTCACCGTGGTGTACCCAAACCTTTTGGTAAAGCACCGGCAGCTACACCGCCTCAGGGTTTACAGGTTCCCAAAATAGTTGGTACGTCTGGAAAATAACAGTTATTCAGTAACCGTTATTCCTGGTTTTTGCCGGAATATTCATTTGAAATCTGTACCATGTTTTTTAGCTTACTAAAAGAAATACCCCAGATGTTTGTGATCGCAGCAATCATCTGGGGTTTTGTTTTGATCAAGGTTATCCGTAATGCAAGAAAGAAGGACAAAGGTTTTTTTGCCCGTTACAGAACAGACCTGATAGCTATAGTTGCTGCATTGGTACTAACCCTGTTTGATATCTGGGTATTTGTAGCCTATATCCCTACGCATTTCAAGAAACATCCGGTAGTGGATACCTCTGTTTCGGCATCTGAACTACTTTCAGATTCTACCCTCCAAGACTCCGCTAACAAACCGGTGGGTATGATCGGAAAAAAAGATAGTGTTGTTCAGCATACAACCGTTGCAGCCCCTATTACCAAAACAATCCTGCTTACCAATAAAGCCAGTGTTCGCTTCTTCTCGCATGGTGCCGATGAGGATATTGAAGCCACCAATCATTCCGTTGCCTGTTCCCTTAATAAAGAAACAGGTCAGGTCAGATTCAACGGATTGGTAAAAGGTTTTGTGTTTGAGAATGAGATCATGCAGGATCATTTCAACGACACAAAATATATGAACAGCGAAGTTTTTCCGAAAACCGGTTTTACAGGAACGCTTCAAAATATAGCTTCCGTTATTTTCACAAAGGATGGTAAGTACCCGGTAACTGCAGCGGGTGCATTAACCATTCACGGCATCACTAAAAACATTACGGCTCCCGGTTCCATTACCGTTAAAGCCGGTAAGTTTACCCTGAAAAGTGTGTTTTTCATCAAGCGCCTGGACTTTGGGATCACTACGGATGAGATCGCAGATGAACTGGAAATTACGGTTATTGCCGGATTTTGATGATCGTAAGCTCTACATAAAAAAGCGCCCCGGAAAACCGAAGCGCTTACACCAAACAAATCGAACTTCTTTACTTAATGTGTTGCAACTACTTTTTTGATTCCGTAACTTCTGTTTAAGGTAAAGCCTAATGAAAAATTACCTTTTGCGAAATCGTTGGTATTGGTAGTTAACTGTGCAATATTTTGAGAGCTGGTGGTACTGGTGAGGAAGAACTGGAAGATGTGTCCGCCTGTATCCCAATCATAGCCCAGAGAAACCAGATCCGGAACATAGTTAACGGCTGAAGCACTTTCATCAAGGAGGTTCTTATACCCGTTGAACTGATGAGAGTATTCGAAAGTGATCGCAGTCTTGTGTGATAATTTATAGCGTCCGCCAAATCCCATTGAAAATATATTGTTCACATTATTGATTCCATAAGGAACTACATTGTAATGAATATAAGTTGGGTTTAGCTGCAATGAGAATTTCTCACTGAATTTACGTGCGATCAATAACTGGTGCATAAATGCAAATCTGTTCCAGGTATTGTCATCCGGACTTGGACCATCAGCAGCATCAACACTCATCAGTGCTAAATAGTCAACAGTTACGGGTACCGTTTTCTTACCGGTCTGTTGTCTCAGCAGTCTGAATTTGGCCCAGGTTTCATATTTAGAATCGCCTGTCATGGCAAAACCAAGGTTCATGTAGTCTGTAAAGGAATAGTCGAAAGAAAGATAGGTTGAAGCCACACCGGCATTAAATCCAAAAAGTTGTGCCAGGTTTTTTAATCCGCCACCTTCTTTCCAGAAATTACCGAAGTGGTGACTTACCATAAATTCCAGGTTGCCTTTACCGGTCATTTCAACACTCTGCATGTTGATGATACGGGTTGATTTGAAGGTAGCCGTGGTAAGGTTCTGTTTTACTTTGGATGCATCGTCTTTTACAAGGTCACCCAAAAGATCGTCCTGTGCACTTGCTTTCAGAAAGAAACCGCAGGCAAGCATCAGGTATAATAATATTTTTTTCATAATCTTTAAATTATCAGATTAGTTTAATTGGAAATTAATGGTAGCCTCCAACGGAGTTTCGTCTGCCAGTTTAGGTTTTACCAAACCTGGGATATCGATATTATAATCTTCTGCTTTGATCTTGAACACACAATTGAATGTGGCTGTTTTCCCTTTTACAGTAAGCTTAACAGGAGATTTGAAATTTTTGGTAACTCCATGTAAGGAAACTGTACCCTCAGAAGATATATTGTACACACCATCTTTGGTGAGCATATCTGCAGTAAAGCCGGTCAGTTTTCCTTTGAAAGTTGCATTCGGAAATTTATCGGTATGCAGGTAGTTCTCATTAAAATGCTCTTCCAGTAAAGCGTTGTTGAAGTGGAATGTTTTCATAGGTACCAATAAGGCAACCTCACTGCTTTCTACTTTTAAAACGGCAGTAGCTTCTTTACTACTGG
>CANGOX010000070.1 GCA_947455605.1 Chitinophagaceae bacterium | reverse complement strand
TATCCTGCGGGAGTAAAAAATGCGGGGATGCCCATGCCTGCCATTTGAATTCTGGTAGCGAGGGTTCCCTGCGGGATCAGGTCTACTTCTAATTCTCCACTGAGTAACTGGCGTTCGAATTCTGCATTCTCGCCTACATAACTGCTCATCATTTTTTTGATCTGTTTGGTCTTGAGCAGAAGGCCCAATCCAAAATCATCTACACCCGCATTATTGGAAATACAGGTAAGTTCTTTGATCCCTTTTTTAACAAGGGCTGTGATCGAATTTTCGGGGATACCATTGAGGCCGAATCCACCTAACATTAAAGTGGCACCGTCGGGAATATCATGTATGGCCGAATCGGCATTGGCAAAGACTTTATTCATAAGGCAATCGTTAACTACACAAAGGTAGGGATTGCTTAATGACCTTGTCCAAAATTGAATACTTTGCTTCTTTCGCGTGTCGCATATGCATCCAAAGAATCTACCAGGATCTTGTACTGTACGGGATGGGCCAGAAAATATTTATAACTGCTGTCGAAATAGCCACGCGTGATTTTGTGGGCAGCAAATACTTCCTCGTATAATCGGATATCTTCTCTTCTTCCCTTGGCCAGACTGTCTTTTACCGTTATGCGGGTGTATAATTCATCTGCGCGCAGCATATCCCACATCACCAATTTCATACTGTCGATGCCCATAACAGGTTTGTACCTAGAACGACATGCGGATACTAACAGAATAGCAAAAAGTATAACAGAAATAGGGTATCTCATCGCAATTCCTGTTTGTATCGTGTGGAATTGATCACATCTATCTCACTCAGGATATCTGCCGCTTTGGTTCTTTGTTCTGGTGTTCCTTTTTTAAAGATACCGATCAGTTCCTGCATCTTTCCCTGCATAAAGAACTGGAGAATCATGGTATTGGCATTCTCTTTATTAAATGCCTGCAGTTGAATCAACCCCTGTAAGGTATTGGCACGGGCTTCTGCTTCCGCATCAAACATCTTGTCGAGACCGGAGCGGTAGTACGTATAAATAATATCATGCACCAGGTTATAGCGGCTGTTGATCAGGTTCTCATTCAGCCAATAACGGTTTCTGGTTCCGTCAAATACACGCCATCCGCTGATATTCCTTCCTTCAGGTGCATTGTTCACAATATTTTGTGCTTTACGGAAATAGGCTTCGCCGCCTTTTGGCGAAAAAGAATCATAATCCAGGCCAATGATCATGTAAGCATAATACGCTAAAACCGCCGGAAGATTGGCTACCAATGCATCTGTACCCTGCACACGGTTCTCATTAAATTCGACGGGTTGAAATTCTACATATTTGAAAGCGATATCCGCATCTATATAATTAACCAGTGCTGTTTGATATCCGGAATTGAAAACCGGTCTTGCCGCCTGTATGGTTAGAGTGGCTTTGTATACATTGGATTCCAGTATACTTTCGATATTGATCAGGAAACTACAATCGATCTTTTCATTCGGTTGAAACTGATCGTTGGTCCATTTGCGGTTATTGAGGATATTGTTCAGCTGCGTCTGGAGCGTGGTAAAGATCTTCTTATCCACGGTAGAGTTTACCCTGGAAGCATTTACGCTAACCCTTGCCTGTAACTCCTGGGCAGAAGCAACTGTTGAGAAACAGCAGAGAATGATGATCGTTGAGAATAACCTTGAGCGCATGTGATTGTATTGGTGATTCATTTTTCGTGAGTTGTGAGTCGTCAGTGGTAAGTATGATTTCTTTCACTCACGACTGACGATTCACGACTCACGCTTTCCTCCCTCAAAATAACAAAAAACGACAGTTTATCACTGTCGTTTTCAATCATTTAGGAAATAAATAGCTTACCTGAACAGGTCGCTGTCATTATTTCTGCGGTAGTAGATCTTGTCTTCCATGAATTCCTGGGTAGCCAAAATAGCCGGGTTAGGCATTTTTTCATACGCCCTTGATATTTCGATCTGCTCTTTGTTCTCGTGAATTTCTTCGAGGCTGTCTGTATGACTGGCAAATTCTTCCAGTTTATTATGCAGTTCTTCCCTCAAAGAGATATTGATCTGATTAGCCCTTCTCGCAACGATCGCAATAGACTCATACAGGTTGCCTGTTTTTGACTTGATATCGATCAGGCTTTTTGTTTCAACCACACTGGCGGTATTAGCGCTCATTTGCCGTCTTAATTTGCTCATTTTTCAGGGTTTTTAAAATGTTATTGGTTTGTGTTTTGTACTTGTTTACTTCATCTATCAATTTGCTTTCCGCAAAACGCTCAGTAAAATCATTACATTCATTCATCACTTTCTCGAAACGCTCTTTCTGCTTTTCTTCATAACTCATTTCGGCATATTTGAAATAAGATCTGATCACCTGCAGTTTGTATTCATCCGCTTTTTTAGAATCGGGGAAATTATCAGATACGTTACCAAAAGCAATGGCAGCTGCTTTGTAGAAGCCAAGGTTATAATACAGTTCGGCTCCTTTGAATTCTTTCAGCTCCAGTTTGTCGCGGCATTTATCAATGATCTCTGTGGCTTCTTTGGCGCGTGGAGAAGCGGGGTGCGAATTAATAAAAGCCTGCATCAGTTGCATGGTCTTATTGGTATTCGTCTGGTCCAGTTCTACCTTAGGTGATTGCTTGAAATAGCAATAAGCCCGCATATAATCACACTCCTCTCCTTTGGTGCTTGTAGGAAAATTCTCTACAAAACTTTTAAAGAGGTTCTCTGCATTCAGATAATCTTTCTGGTAGTAATAGGAGTACGCGAACTTGTAATACATGTCCTCATAACGCGTAGATCCTTTTACATAAGGAAAGATATCTTCAAAGAGCTGCTGGGCATAATTGTAGTTCTTGTTTGCATAAAACTGCTCAGCCATTTTGTACTTGTACTCATAATCCTTGCTCTTCATGATCTTCCCAAATTTATTGGAACACGAAGAGGTGAGCAGCACTACCGATAATAATAACAGAACGATCCTATTCATACAAGTTGGCAAAATTAGTTATTTGCGGGCAATTTAGAAAGTCATATTCGTCTTTGGACGGGTTCTTAGTTAAGAATTCCACAAAAAAGGGTGAAAATCAGACCCTAGTCCATGGTCCATAGTCCATAGATAGGTTACTATGGACCATGTAATATCGACTATGGACCCGGTTTTCCAAAACGAAGGGCCGTCCAACCGGACAGCCCTTCAGTGTATTTAGTGCAGAAAAGACTACTTAGTGTCTTCCCCTTCCTGTAATTTGGCTTTGATCTCAGCTAAAGCACCCAGATCACCTAAAGTTGCTTTTTCAACCTTTGCCTGGATATTTTTCACCGCTTTTTTGGTGTTATCGGCTTCAGTTTTCGCTTCTTTCTTCTCTGCGGCTACTACTTCGGCTACGTGCTGCTCCCAGATACGGGCATGACTAAGAACGATGCGTTTTTCGTTACGATCGAACTCAATTACCATGAACTGGGCAGTTTCGTCTGCCTGAACCTGCTTACCATCTTCCTTGTTCAGGTGACGGTTAGGGGCAAATCCTTCCAGGCCATACTGTAATTGTACCAAAGCGCCTTTGTCATCCTTACGGGTAACAGTACCTTCATGGATCGTACCTATTGCAAAGGTATCTTCCAGGGTATTCCAAGGATCTTCTTCCAGTTGCTTATGTCCTAACTGTAATTTGCGGTTCTCTTTATCAATGCTGAGGATGATCACGTCGATCTGCTCACCAACTTTTGTGTAGTCAGTTGGGTGATTGAAACGCTTTAACCAGCTCAGATCGCTGATATGGATCATTCCACCGATACCTGGTTCCAGTTCAACAAATACGCCATAAGGAGTGATGTTCTTCACTAATCCTTTGTGCTTGCTTTGTTCAGGGAATTTGGTTTCGATAGTGCTCCATGGATCCTGGCTCATCTGTTTGATGCTCAGGCTCATCTTACGTGCATCTTTATCAAGGGTAACCACTTTTGCTTCGTACTCGTCTCCCAATTTGAAGAATTCCTTCGCGTTGATCGGGGTATTTGCCCATGTGATCTCTGATACGTGTACCAGTCCTTCAACACCAGGCTGAATTTCCAGGAATGCACCGTAATCTTCAATATTTACCACTTTACCTTTCACAACCGTTCCTTCTGCCAAACCTTCAGGCAGCACATCCCATGGATGCGGAGTCAATTGTTTCAGGCCTAAGCTGATACGTTTTTTGTCGTCGTCGAAATCCAGTACCACCACTTGTAATTTCTGGTCCATCTTCACCACTTCGCTTGGGTGAGAGATACGGCCCCATGAAATATCGGTGATATATAACAGACCATCCAAACCGCCTAAGTCCATAAATGCACCGAAATCTGTGATGTTTTTCACCACACCTTCCAATACCTGGCCTTTTTCGAGTTTGCTCATGATCTCTGCACGCTGTGCTTCGATATCGCTTTCAATTAATGCTTTGTGTGATACAACGGCATTCTTAATGGTTTCGTTAACCTTCACCACTTTGAATTCCATGGTTTTACCCACAAACTGATCGTAATCAGTTACAGGTTTCACGTCGATCTGAGAACCTGGTAAGAATGTTTCCATACCAAATACATCAACGATCAATCCACCTTTGGTTTTGCTGGTTACGGTACCGGTGATAACCTCACCAGTCTTATGTACTTCAACAATTCTTTCCCATGCGCGGTAGATACGGGCTGATTTGCGGCTCAGGTGCAGATTACCACCCCTGTCTTCTTTCTCAACCACCATTACTTCTACTTCATCACCGATCTTTAAACCTTGCAGATCACGGAATTCGTTCAGAGAAACCAGGCCATCGCTTTTGAAACCGATGTTTACAACCACATCTGTTTTTGTTAAAGCAACAACGGAACCTTGTACGATCTCGCCATCTTCAATTTGTACAAAAGTGTCATCATACACTTTATCGTACTTCATTCTTTCTGTTTCAGCATAATGACTCACATTACGTTTGTCGATGCTCCAGTCAAAATCATCATGAGCGGTTTCAATAACCGGCTCTGCTACAACCGCAACGGGTGCGGCTTCAGCTACAGGTGCATTTGTTGTCGCAGTAGTAACTTCCGGTGCTGTTTCAGCCGCGGCGTTCTCCTGTGCATCTGCGTTTAGTTGTTTGTTAATAAGATTCATAAAATACCCGATGGTTTTATTTCGGGGGAGCAAAGGTAGGATTCTGAGGGGATATAGGGAAGGAATTTGAGGGGTTTTTGGGCTGAAAACTGGCGTTTTTGGGCGTTTTTAGGGGATATATGATGGGAATATTGAATATTTAGCAAGGAATTTTGAATGTTGAAGGGGGGATTTCGGTCTTTCGGACGTCATTGCGAGGAACGAAGCAATCTGTGGGTTGGAGTTTAGGCGGGATCCAATCTTGCGATATTCCGATGAAAATAGTTAACTAGTTTGTTTGGTGCAATAAACAAAATCTGTTCACCTTAGGCCGTTGAGTCCTCTATCGAAAGACATCCGAGGAGAAGGAAAATTCCTATATTGTTTATCATTAATATCATCGACATGCAAGTATTCTCTTCCCGCTATCATAATGCTGTATTACTGATCTTACTTTCCTGTTGTTTGCTTGCCGGTAAGTACAAAGAAACGCAAAACAAACCTTCTGCCGAAGAATGGATCTCATTGTTTAATGGCAAGGATATAAAGGATTGGTTTGTTAAGATCCAGCACCATGAAACAGGAGATAATTATGGGAATACTTTTCGGGTTGAGGATGGGATTATCAAAGTGCGATATGATCAATATGATACATTCAATGAGCAATTCGGGCATTTGTATTTCAAGCAGCCGTATTCTTATTATCATTTGAAATTCGAGTATCGATTTACCGGTGAGTGGAGAAAAGATGCGCCGAGCTATACGGAATTGAACAGTGGTGTAATGTATCATTCACAGGATCCTCGTACCATGCCGAAAGAACAGGATTGGCCGATATCAATCGAATTTCAGTTATTGGCAGGTTTGCCGGATGGTAAACCGAGGCCAACAGGCAATATGTGTTCGCCCGGAACAAATATTGTATACAAAGGAAAATTAGATACCAGGCATTGTATCAATTCCAGTTCAAAAACCTATCTGCCGGGCGACAGCTGGATAAAAGGTGAACTGATCGTACTGGGCGATTCATTGGTTACACATATCATTAACGGAGATACCGTTCTGCAATATTCAAAGCCACAAATTGGTGGTGGTGTGGTTAATCGTTATGATCCTGCACAAAAAATTGATGGCAAAATTTTAGACCGAGGCTTTATTGCATTGCAGAGCGAAGGACAACCTGTAGATTTTAGAAATATAAAGCTGTTGAATCTGGAAGGATGTTTGGAGAAGGGATCAAAAAATTATCGGAGTTATTTTGTGAAAGGGAATTCGAAGATGTGTAATTAGTTGTTTCACGCAAAGGCGCAAGGGCACAATTTTTTTTTGTAACGAAATGATGGAGGATAACGTATCTCTGTGAAATTCCTAAACGCTATACCTCTGTATGCGAATATATTGGCGCACGGAGGCACGGGGGCACGGTTTGGGTTAATCTAGTTTCTAGGTTGCTGCGAGTAATCATACCGTGAAGACAATTAAAAGAAAATCATCTTTTTTCATTACCCGATTCCAACTCCTCGATCGTTTTTTTAGCATTTGCCAAACGGATTGCTTTGTTTTTTTCTACCAATTTATGGGTTGTCCAATGTTCGAGGCGATGGTGTAATGGAATGATCAATGAAGCTATGGCTACCAAACCTAATAACATCAGTACGGGTGAATGATGGGTAATATTTTCTAAAAATGGATGAATGAGTAAGTTGATGAATTCAAATACTACCAATAACACCAGTACACTTAAGAATTCTACCACTTTATGACTAACCAGAATACTTCTGCTAAGTAATAAAAATAAAATAATGACACTTAAAATAGCAATAGCAGTAATGGCAAGTTGGATATTATGATTACGCTCTTCTTTTTCTTTCTGATATGCTTCTGTCAATTCTTTCTCCCTTAGCTTTTCCTCAAAAGCCAAACTTTGAATATCAACCGTTTTATTTTGCGCTTCCAAAGAGTCCTTTGCCGATCTCCATATTTGCATATACTTGATAGTACTATCTGAGCTATTCTTCTTTAGATAATACTGATACAACCAATCAGAAGACACAATAAGATCCTTGGCAATATTATATTTTTCGCTAATCCGGTATACCTTATAATAATAATTGAAAGAGGAATCAGCATTTGCAAAACTTTTTGCTATTAGTAAATTACATGTAGCTATTCTGTAGGGACTATTACTTGCTTCTGCGTCACTTAAAGCTGTTTTTCCATACACTATTGCCAGCGCGAATTGATTATTAGCCTGAGAAATACTTGACATGACACTATTGTAACTGTATGTTTTCTCTACACGGATATTAGACTTTTGAGATAATTCTCTGTATTCATTTGCATAATTAATGGCAGAATCAATCTGGTTTTGTTTTAGTAAAAACCTTGCAAAATTCGGGAATACTACTCCGGCCCAATTACCCGATTTTTCTCTTACAATTTCTATACTTTTTAAAAAATAAGTTTTAGCTTTTTCAATATCAATGGTTTCAAAACTTAATCCAAGATTATTATAGATCTCAGTCATGAGAGTAGCATTGAACTTATTTTCTGCAATCCGCAAAGCCTTCAGGTCTGCTTCTAATGCTTTGGCGATATTGCCTGATTTATAATAACCATACCCCAGACTAACCCAACCTTTTGCCAATAGCAAATCGTTATTAGTATGCTCTGCTTCTTCAATTAATAATCTAGCGGCTTGCAAGCATTGCTGCGGCGTGAATGCACCTAAAGGAATATTAAAAGCTATTTTAAGTTTTGCTGAATCTGTTGTTGCTTGCTTAAGTTTAGTAATAATAGAATCCGGTAATTCATTTTGTGATCTAAGCGTTGTTACTTGTATTAATATGAATAACAATAAAATGATTCTCTTCATAATTAGTAAGTTTAGATTGTTCCAATCCCGATCGTCTTCTTTTCATTTGCCAAACCTACTTTGTGTTGTTAAGTGGCTTCAACAATGATTTTTCGTTACCAAATAAATATACGGAATTCATAATACAAAATACGCAAGTACGGTTTAATCAACATTCTTTGATAACACAATCAATAATTTTCTATAAAACATACTCTCAAAAGTCAGTTATTCACATCGTTTTTCATTCTCATTTTCTTAACATCAGTTAGACTTCCAACATACACAATCCACAAACCCGAAAACCCAACCAACCCTTTCACATTCGCTTTTACATCTTCTATATCAAACCTTCCATGAATTCTTACGTGTAATAATTTATTGGAGTACTCCTGTGCATATTCGATACTCACACCAAATAATAACAGCGCCAGAAAGATGAGCAGGTGGCGTGTGAGTTTTTTGTTGGTGAATAAAATATTTAAGAATGCTGCGGCAAGGAAATAGAAGGCGGTGTGTAATTCTTTATCCATGTGGCGGAAAACGGAGGGTAGTTTTACCATAAAGCCAATGATGGAAATAATGAATGCTGCTATTACGAGGGTGATCTTTGTGGTAGTAGAGAGTTGCAGTTTCATGGGTGGTGGTTGGTAATTAAAAATAAGGTGGATGGGTGGATTTTTAATTACCGCGTATATAAAATGGGGATTTGTTTTTCTAATAGTATTTCTGCACCACCCCGCCCTTCGCTAAGCCGCTGGGGCACCCCTCCTCGCAAGCGATGAGGGGAATTTTTTTGTTTGGTGCAATAGTTGCTATTTAGTTGTAAATAAAAATGACGAAGTGGGTTCACTTCGTCATTCATTATTCCTTGTTTGATATTCTTCTGTTCAAAAAGGTTCGCTTGTATTTGCAAGCTCACTAAAACTCTACAGCACAGATTGCTTCGTTCCTCGCAATGACGTTACAGCGCTCTTTCTATTCCTAATTCCAATCCTCTTAACTCTGCTAATCCACGCAATCTTCCTATGGCTGTATATCCAGGGTAGGCTCCTGATTTTTTCAAATCATCAAGCATCTGGTGGCCATGATCGGGGCGCATGGGGATAGAAATGTTACGGCGTTTTTGTACAGCTACGATCTCTTTCACCACAGCATACATATCTACATCTCCATCTAAATGGTCTGCTTCAAAAAAGTTTCCTTCGTTATCCCGTTTGGTACTTCTTAAATGAAGGAAGTGGATATACTCACCCAAACGTTTTACCATACCGGGCAGATCATTATCCGGCCGTACACCAAAGGACCCTGTACAGAAACAGAAACCATTGGCAGGTGATGCTACTGCAGCACGCAGATCATTGGCATCTTCTTCTGTACTCATGATACGTGGTAACCCAAGAACAGAGTAAGGAGGATCATCAGGATGTATGGCCATCACCAATCCCAAAGATTCGGCTACAGGCACTACTTCTCTTAGGAAATAGAATAAATGTTGTTTCAGTTTAGCTCGATCAATGCCTTCATATTTTTTCAGGGCATCAAAGATCTGTTCGGGTGTGAATTGCTCACGACTTCCCGGCAGACCTAATAGTGTGTTCTTACACAAAAGATCCTTTTCTTCCTGCGACATGGAAGCAAATTTCTTTTTACCTCTTTCCATTTCTTCGGCAGTATAATCTTTTTCGGCTCCGGGTCTCTTCAGTAAGAACAGATCGAATGCGATGAAAGCAGCTTTCTCAAAAAACAAAGCACGGCTGCGATCGGGCATTTCATAAGAAACATCTGTACGTACCCAATCGAGTATGGGCATGAAATTGTAGGTAACCACTTTCAATCCGCAGGCGGCTACATTTTTTAAGCTCACCTTATATTTCTCAATCCATTCCTGAAAATTACCATACTGGCGTTTGATGTCTTCATGAACGGGTAAGCTTTCGATCACGGTCCAGGTCATACCTGCCGCTTCTATCAATGCTTTGCGTTCATTGATCGCTTCTACTGTCCAGATCTCTCCTACCGGAATCTGATGTAAGGCCGATACTACGCCTGTACATCCCGACTGGCGGATATCCCAGAGATCAACCGGATCATCGGGACCGTACCAGCGCATTGTGTGTTGCATTGCCATATAAAATGTTTTATCTAATGTAAATCAATGAAGCAAACCTAAAAACATCGCCACAGATTTCGCAGATCAGGGTTAACTAAATCTGCGAAATCGATGGCGAAGCATAGTTGTTTACCAGAAGAATGTGTAGAGTGCTGTAAGAATACCCAATACAAACAATACACCTACGGTAAATCCGGGACTGAGTTTGAACATGCTTCTGTCTACTTCCAGTCCATTGGCTTTTACACCGCGTTTGTTATCTATTAAACTGATGATGATCATTCCAACAATACAGAGTACGAATACAAAACCCATCCTGTCGAGGAAAGGGATCTCATATACATCTCCCGATTTTGCAGCGAAGCCAAAGGGTTCCAGAAAAGCGAGGTTTGCAAAGTTGGGTAAGAATTTGAAGAAGATGGAGAATAAGAAACCTCCCACCGTTGCAAACAATGCGGCATTGGAAGAGGCTTTTTTCCAGAAGAACCCGAGAATGAACATGGCAAAGATACCCGGTGATACAAATCCGGTGTATTCCTGAATAAATTCAAATCCGCCTTTTTTATCAATCCCCATAAAAGGTGCGATCACCACACCAAGGATCAATGCCATCACAACGGTAACTTTTCCGATCCAGACCATTTTCTTTTCGCTTGCTTCCGGATCTATTTTTTTCTTGTAGATATCTAAGGTGAAAATGGTTGCAATACTATTGGCTTTACCTGCCAAGGAGGCTACCACTGCGGCTGTTAATGCGGCGAAGGCAAGTCCTTTCAATCCTGGTCCTAACAGGTTCAGCATAGTTGGATAGGCATTATCCTGAACGATCTCTCCATTGAGCATCATTTCTTCATGGAAGCCCCCATTCTGATACAATACATACGCTGCAATACCCGGTAATACTACGATCACGGGCATCAACAGTTTTAAGAATGCCGCGAACAGGATACCACTTCGTGCTGTTTTCAGATCAGCGCCTAATGCACGTTGTGTGATGTATTGGTTACAACCCCAATAGTTCAGGTTCACGATCCACATACCACCGATCAATACGGTTAGTCCGGGTAGACTGATAAAGTTGGGATTATCTTTTTTGAGGATCATGTGGAAGTGATCATTGGCTTTATCTGTCAGCAATTTCAAACCATCAAATACACCATTGCCACCGAATTTATCTGATACAAGTGTTAAGGCAAGATAGGTTGTGGCCAATCCACCCACGATCAGAAAAAATACCTGGATCACGTCTGTATACCCGATCACTTTCATACCACCTAATGTGATGATGATGGCAAACCCTGCCAGGAAGATCATACACAGATACAAAGGCAGGCCAGAAATAGCATGAATAGCCAGTGCACCCAGGTATAAGATAGAAGTCAGGTTTACCACTACATATAATAATAACCAGAACACTGCCATGATCATAGCCACCGTACTATTATATCGCTGGTTAAGGAATTGTGGCATAGTGTAGATCTTATTCTTAAGATATACGGGAATGAAGAAGATTGCCACAATCATTAATGTTGCTGCTGCCATCCACTCGTAAGTAGAGATAGCCAACCCCATTTTAAACCCATTACCACTCATACCGATCATCTGCTCAGCAGAAATATTGGATGCGATCAAAGAGGCACCGATGGCCCACCAGGTAAGGGAACCTTCTGCAAGAAAATAATCATGGGAAGCGGTGGTACTTGCTTTTTTCTTACGTCGGTATACCCAGTAACCATAACTGGCTACGATGACAAAATAAACCAGAAAGACAATGTAATCTGCGGTTTGCAATGATTTCATAATGGCAATTGTTTTGGGGTTTGTTGTTGGTTTAAGTGAATGGTGAGATATGAGCAGTCAGTAGAACAAAACTCACTACTCACAACTCTCTATTTATAGAACATTTCGTTCCATCTCAATTCATTTTTAAATTGATGGATCTTGGTTTCTTTATCAATGAGTACTAATTCGATATTGGCCATCTCTGCAAAATCTGTCAGGTGTTCACTGGTAAGGTTCTGGCTATAACAGGTATGGTGCGCACCACCTGCAAGGATCCATGCGGCACAACCTGTGTGCATATTTGGATATGGTTTCCATAATACGCGGGCCACAGGCAATTTAGGCATACTCTGCATGGCAGCTACAGCGATCACTTCATTCACCAATAACCGGAACCGATTTCCCATGTCCACTACAGATGCATTGATGGCTGTACCCGGCGCTGAATTAAACACCAAACGCACAGGATCTGCTTTACCACCAATACCCAAGGGATGAATTTCGCAACTCGGTTTTCCTTCTGCAATACTCTCACAGATCTCGAGCATATGGCTTCCCAGTACCAGTCGGTTATCGGGATTAAAATGATAGGTATAGTCTTCCATGAAACTGTTACCACCTTTCATGCCGCTGCCCATTACTTTCATGGCACGTACGAGTGCTGCCGTTTTCCAGTCTCCTTCTCCCGCAAAACCATAGCCTTTGGCCATTAAACGTTGTGCAGCGATGCCGGGTAACTGCTCCATACCATGGAGGTCTTCAAATGTATCGGTAAAGCCTTTGAAATTGCCGGCTTCCAGAAAAGTTTGCAGTCCTATTTCTATTCTTGCAGCTTCACGAAGAGACTGGTGCTGAGCACCACCTTTCAATAAGGATGTCATTAATACATAAGCATACTCATATTCTTCGATCAGCAGATCGATCTGCGAATCGGTAACCTCATTGATCACTTTTACAAGATCGCCAATACCGTAAGTATTTACACTGTATCCGAATTTAATTTCTGCTTCTACCTTATCCCCTTCTGTTACCGCTACATTGCGCATGTTATCGCCGAAGCGGGCAAACTTAGCCGTTTGCCAATCATTCCATCCTGCAGCAGCCCTTGACCAGATATTGATCTTTTCCAGCGATTCACTATCCTGCCAATGTCCTACCACTACTTTTCTATTCAGTCGCATACGGCTGGCGATGAAACCAAATTCTCTGTCTCCATGTGCCGACTGGTTCAGGTTCATGAAATCCATATCAATGGTTGCCCAGGGGATATCGCGGTTGAACTGCGTATGAAAATGCAGCATCGGCTTATTCAATACTTTCAATCCGGGGATCCACATTTTGGCTGGAGAAAAGGTATGCATCCACGTGATCACACCAATACAATCCACGGCAGCATTGGCTTCCATGCAAACAGCATAGATCTCTTCCGCTGTTTTTACAGTGGGTTTATAAATTACGTTAACGGGTATCTGTGGAGAATCGTTTAAAGATCCTGCAATTTCTTTTGAATGCGCCGCTACCTGCTGCAGTGTTTCATCACCATATAAATGCTGACTACCGGTGATGAACCAGACTTCTTTCTTTTTCAGATTGATCATGACAAATTATTTTATTTCTGTTTTTGCTCCTAATATTGGGTGCTCCTCAATTTCTAACTGCTAATTACTAATTACTTAGTAAGAAGGTCTACATCTTTTACCTGCGATGGAAACCACATCATCATTTCTCCCTTACCTCTATTGGCCCAACTATAATACGGTATCGCTGTAAGGGTTTGTTTGATGGTGCTGATATTGTCTGTACCGGTAACTACAACTGTTGGCACCTGTGCTTTCAATACCATAATTCCATTTAAAAGATCCTGTTTAAACTCTGTGGTAAATTGTGCGTTTTCGGGAACAATGATATTGCTTGTTTTCCCATTATTATCTACCCATTCGGCACAATACATGATTGGGCCACGTTGCAGTGCCACTTTACCTTTATCGTCTGCAATATTTTCGTTGGCCACTACCCTTTTCACATCCATAGGTAATTCCATTTCTACTATATCATTCTTTTTCCAGGTGCGGGCAATTACTGCATAACCATTCTCTATATTGTATTCAACCAGTTTGCCGTTTACTTTTATATTGATAAGATTAGGCGAAGCAAGTGCAAAACTGTACAGTGTGGATGGCATCGCTTTATTCTGCGCCCAACCCGGCACCCTCAATTTTAAATTGAAAGCAGTTGTGTTAGCAGGATTGATTGTGAATGATAAATTACCATTCCATGGATAACCGTTTTGTTGTATGATCTCCAGCGCTGTATTTTTCATCTTGAGGTTTACCGAACCATTGATAAAGAGGTTTATATACAGATTATCATCTTTCTGTGCATACATATACCCGGGGATAGATGGGATCAATCTTGCCAGGTTGGTTGGACAGCAGGAACATTCAAACCATCCGGAACGGGTATTCTCCATATCCACATGCGCAAAATTTCCTTTTACCTGCATGGCATTGGTATAGAAAAAAGATTTTCCGTCGAGACCAATACCGGAGATCAATCCATTGTATAAGGTCTTCTCCAGCACATCCATATATTTTGATTCACCGTGTAATAGAAACATCCGGTAGTTCCAGTAAACATTGGCAACGGCTGCACAGGTTTCATTATAGGCGGTGGCATTGGGTAACTCGTAATTTTTTCCATAACTCTCCCCGCTGCCTACGGCACCTACCCCACCTTGAACATACATTTTTTTCTCAACCATGTTTGTCCATATCCTGTCAATAGACGTTCTTAAACTGTCATCACC
This sequence comes from Chitinophagaceae bacterium, assembly GCA_947455605.1. Lineage (GTDB taxonomy): Bacteria > Bacteroidota > Bacteroidia > Chitinophagales > Chitinophagaceae > Sediminibacterium. Next base: position 5,387 of record CANGOX010000070.1, on the reverse strand, counting down.
TGTTAAGGCAGCAATATCCGCAACGGCAGAATATAAATATCCGGCCCTTACAGCATGGCCTTCTGCTTCCTGTTGTTGTGTTACAGGAATATCATCCTGCCAGTACACACCATTCTTCCACTGATCCTTACTCTTTGTATCGTAACCTGTGAAATGGCCACGCTCTTCTACAAAATATTTCGCGGTAGCGAGGTATTCTTTTTTACCGGCTATCCGATAGAGTTTTACCAACCCCATTTCAATGATCTCATGACCGGGGGCAACGTGCTTTTTATCCGGACCAAAAACGGAACAAACCAGATCAGCATTTTTTAAGGCAATATTCAGCAGGGTTGTTTTTTTAGTTGCCAGATAATGCGCTGCTGCCGCTTCATATAAGTGACCTGCATTATATAACTCATGACTCAGCTCTCTTTCTTTTTCCCATCTTTCTTTTCCTGCCCAGGGGTGTGCTTCAGCTGGATTAATGGTTCTTGAAGTGTATAAATAACCATCGGGCTCCTGCGCATTACCAATGATGCTGATGAGCGTATCTAAATAAGCATCCAGTTTAGCGTCGGGGTGAACAGCCAATGAAAAAGATGCCCCTTCAATTGTTTTATAGATGTCTGTATCATCAAAGGGATAACGGGTGGCAAACTTGCCGCTCTTTTTGGCAGCCATGATAAAATTCTTTATCCGTCCCGTGCTTTCGCATCTTTCGAACGAAGCGGGGATGGTAACCGTTCTGTTGGTCTCGATCCTAGGCAACCAGAAATTATCGGTCAGTTTTACCTGTGTAAAAGGAACCGACTGAATAGCATAATCTTTCTGCTGGCTAAAGGCCAATGCAGAAGAAAGAATACCGGCGGATAAGAACAAAGCTGTTTTCATAAAAAATTATTTTACTGAAAAGCGATAGACAGTTGTTTGATGATACGTTTCACCGGGATTCAAAGTAGTTGTTGGGAAACCCGGCTGGTTGGGACTGTCCGGAAAATGCTGTGTTTCTAAACAAAGCGCCGCATGTTGTCCGTAAACCCTGTTATATTTTCCGGTAAGTGTACTGTCTAAAAAATTACCGGTATAAAATTGCAAACCGGGTTCTGTAGTCAATACTTCTAAAAACCTGCCGCTAGATGCATCATATACCTCTGCTACTTTTTCAAGACCGGTACCGGTTCTTCTTAAGACCCAGTTATGATCATAACCGCCTTTAACTGCTGCGATATCCCTTCCGATCGGTTTGGCTGTATTGAAATCCATCGGTGTTCCTTTAACAGCCGGAAGTTTTCCGGTAGGGATCAATAAGGTATCTACTTCTGTGTAGTCTTCTGCTTTGATCATTAATTCATGATTCAGAATAGTGGGTTCTTTACCGGCAGACAGATTAAAATAAGCATGATTGGTCAGATTAACCGGTGTGGCTTTATCTGTTGTGGCGCTATACTCAATTTTTAATGAATTATCTGTCGTTAATGTATACACTACCGTAATAGCCAGGTTACCGGGAAAGCCCTGATCACCATCTTTACTGGTATAGGTTAGTTGCAGGCTACTATCGCCGGCAAGTTTGGTTGCTTTCCACAGCACTTTATCCAGACCTCTTACACCACCGTGTAACATATTACCATTATTATTCACAGTGATCTGGTAAGACTGTCCGTTCAAAGAGAATTTACCTTTTGCGATCCGGTTTCCGTAACGGCCCACCAGGCAGCCAAAATAGGGGTTGCCTTTTTGCAGGTAGCCCGAGAGGGAATCAAATCCAAGGATCACATCACCAGGCTTCTTGTCTTTATCGGGAGTGATAATGCCCGTTAATGTACCACCATAATTGATAATGCTCACCTGCATACCTGCAGGATTGGCGATCGTGTATTGTGTTACCGCCTCATTTTCAAAAACACCAAAAGGTTTTTCTGTGATACTGTATTTCATAGCAGATGCATCAGCAGTTTGTGTGTTGTTGCATGCCGTGAATATTGCGGCAACAGCCAAAAGGAATAAAAGAGTAAGTTTTCTCATATGGTATTTGTTTAAGCAATCGTTGTGTATTATGACTGGCCGTAATAACTATCCGGGCCATGTTTTCTTTCAAAATGTTTTTGTATCAGTGCATCTTTCAAACGCGGAGAATCGGGCCTGATCTGTTCTGTAAGAAATGCCATCTGTGCGATACTTTCGAGTACGGCACTATTGTATACAGCTTTTTCAGGTGTAGATCCCCAGGTAAAGGGGGCATGGTTTCCTACCAGCATCATTTCTACTTCTTCGTAATTCAACCCTTTTTCTTTGAAACAATTCAGGATCTGTATCCCGGTTTCGTATTCATAGTTTCCTTTGATCATTGCATCACTCATGGGTGCTGCACAGGGAATATCTGCTGTTGTATGATCGGCATGTGTGGTTCCGAAAACAGGGATATCTCTTTGTGTTTGCGCCCAGGCAGTTGCATAGGTGGAATGTGTATGCACAATGCTTCCGATCTTTGGCCAGTGTTTGTACAATACAGCGTGGGTCAATGTATCTGATGAGGGACGGAGTGTTCCTGCAATGGTTTTTCCATCCAGATCAACGATCACCATTTTTTCAGGGGTGAGATCTTCATATGGAACCCCACTGGGTTTGATGGCAAAAACACCCAGACTTCTGTCAACAACACTTACATTCCCAAAAGTGAACAGAACAAGGTTCAGTTTGGGGAGTTGCATATTGGCTTTATACGCAGCTTCTTGAATGTGTTGATATTTCATAAGCAAATTTGAAAATCTGAAAATTCGAAAATTTGAAAATGGGATTCGGTCATTTTCAAATCTTCAAATTATCAAATTAAGAATTTATCTCTTCACAATATAGTTTGTTGTTCGATAAATGTGCCCAATCGGGTATAGTTTTGATATCTTTTTTCGTATACAGGTACACGTGACGGTACAGGATGGTAAGAAGCATCAAAACCTTGTCCCATCGCAGCCATGGCATCTTCCACTTTGGGGTATATACCGGCAACTGTAGCGGCAAACATTGCAGCACCTAAGGCACAGGTCTGTTCGCTTTTGTGGATGCGGATGGGCATATTCATCACATCGGCCATCATCTGCATGATAAAGGGCGATTTTTTGGCCACCCCACCCAAACCGATCAGACCTTTTACCGGAATACCTTCCTCTCTGAATCTGTCAACGATCTTACGGGCACCAAAACAGGTAGCTTCTGCCAATGCCTTGAATACACGTGGCGCATCACTGGCAAGATTGAGCCCGGTAAACGCCCCTTTCAATAATTGATTGGCATCTGGGGTACGGCGACCATTGAGCCAGTCAGAAGCCAGTTCATCACCTTCATCCAAAGGCAATCCGGCAGCTTGTTTGCTTAATTCAGCTATAAGTGTATCGTGTATTTCGATCTGTAGTTTTTCAAGGGTTGCTTCATCAAGCGTTGTTGTGTTTGATAATACGTTTTTCAAAGGCCATTCCAACAGGTTACGGAACCAGGCATAGGCATCGCCAAATGCGGATTGTCCGGCCTCCATACCCATCATTCCCGGAATGATGGAACCTGGCACCTGTCCGCAAATTCCTTTTACGAGAATTCCTTTTACTTCCTCAACAGGTGCCACCAGCATATCGCAGGTGGAGGTACCCATTACTTTACTGAGGTGGTAAGGTTCTATCTGTCCACCAACTGCACCCATATGACAATCAAAAGCACCAATTCCTACGATAACTTCTGTAGATAGACCCAATTTCTGAGACCATTCGCCGGAAAGTTTTCCAACCGGTTTATCTGCGGTATAGGTATCAGTAAATAATTTTTGTGTATACCCATTCAGCAAAGGATCCCATGAACTGAAGAATTCATCAGGTGGCAATCCCCCAAACTCTTCTGCCCATAAGCTTTTGTGTCCGGCACTGCAAACTCCTCTTTTCATTTGATGGATATCATTACCGCCGGTGAGCAGGAAAGGAATCCAATCGCAATGTTCTACCCATGAATAACAATGCTTTCTCACCAATGCATCTTCACGTAATACATGCAGCAGCTTTGCCCAAAACCATTCAGAAGAATAGATCCCGCCAACAAACTGCAAATAATTGATATCGAATTTTTGTGCGTGTTCATTTAACTCAGTGGCCTCTTTTACCGAGGTATGATCTTTCCACAATACAAACATTGCATTGGGATTTTCGGAAAATTCAGGTAATAAAGCCAGCGGAGTACCCATTTCATTTACCGCCACAGGTGTAGAACCGGTGGTATCAACCGAGATGCCTTTTATATTGGCTGCAATATCTGTACCGGCTTTTTGTAAACAGTCTTTAATAGTGTATTCAATTCCCTCTACATAATCCAATGGGTGTTGACGGAATTGATTGTGTGAAGGATTGCAGTACAGTCCTTTTTTCCAGCGGGGGTAATAGAAAACGGAAGCGGTAATTTCTTCTCCGTTAGCAGCATTTACAAGAATAGAACGAACTGAATCTGTTCCAAAATCAACACCTATAACAAAATTATCCTTTTTCATACACTAGGCTTAATCGAATAAATTGACCAGTTGAAGGTCATGATAATCGCTGACAAAACAGTCAATATTATTATAATCTCCGAACTCTTCTTTGGTATGCATGGTGGTTAATACTACGCAGCGCATACCGGCATTTTGGGCAGCTTCCACACCTTTGGGAGCATCTTCAAACACAATACAGTCTTTCGCAGGCATGCCCAGTTCTTTTGAGCAGATCAAATAGGTCTCCGGGTCCGGCTTACTTTCTTTAACAGATTCTGCGCTGATAATGGATGAGAAATAATGCCGCAATTCCAATCCATCCAGTACAAAATCAATATTGAACATGATGGCTGCCGACCCTATGGCCATGGGTATCTTTTGCTGATAAGCTTTTTCTAAAAAAGAATCCAGACCGGGAATCAATTTCAACAATGGCCTGAATTGTTTCTGGTATTCAGTTTCTTTGGCGATCTCCATTCTGGCTTTTTCTTCATCGGTAAATCTTCCCGGAAAAATACGCTCCAGTAACTCACTATTCTTACCGTAACATTCTTTTTTTACTTCTTCAATACTCAATACAGCACCCAGATCATTCAACAACCGATACCAGGCCATGATGTGAAAATTCATATCATCAATCATGGTTCCGTTAAGGTCGAAGAGGAATGCTTTTTTATTCACCATTATTTTTTTTCTCAAAATACTATAAAATTTAATGTCAGATAACAGACAATTACTATCCTAAACCTGATATCTCACAACTATCTACCATATTACAATTAAATAAACCTGTTGACCAGATTCTCCAGATACTCCTGTTTACCACTGATCACAGATGGTTCACCATTGGCTACTGCAAAATCACGCAGTCCCTCCAGCGTTACTTTTCCTTCCTCAAATG
>CANGOX010000069.1 GCA_947455605.1 Chitinophagaceae bacterium | reverse complement strand
TAATTTTCCCACACAAAGGCACAAAGGCACGATTTAGGACCTGTAGGTGCAGGGGGCTAAAAGAATCTGTCACCCGCTAAAATGTTGATAAATCAGCTCAGGTCTTCTTTTTCTTTCAGGCCCTTGATCAGGTCCAGCGCTTCGGCCACTACATCGCACATGATGGTTATCAATGATCCCGGTTTGGCATGGTCATACGCAAACTGGATCGCTTCTTTCTCATTATAGATAGTGGTAATAGGGATATCGCTGGTTTTTGTTTCGTTAATACCTTCTATCAACAGGCTTACAATATTTTCTGCAGTACGGCCCCGTAGGTTCTTATCCTGGCGGATGATGATCTCATCAAAATTTCTTCCGGCAATCCGGCCCAGTTCGCGGATATCATCATCCCGCCGGTCGCCGGTGCCGCTGATAATGCCCACTTTGGGGGTGCCGTCCATTTTTTTAATAAAATCACATAACAGTTCCAGTCCGGCCGGATTATGGGCAAAATCCACCAGAAATTTAAAATGTTTGAACTCAAACAGGTTCAATCTGCCCGGTGTTTGGGAAGGGGAAGGCACAAAACTGCTCAAAGCCGTCCGGATATCCTCAATGGTAATATCCTTGAACAGGTAAGTGGCCAGCATGGCCGGCAACACATTCATAATATTATGAATTGCTCTGCCGCCATAAGTGATCGGGATCTCACTCACTTTCATCACCCTTATTTTCCAGGTACCTTTTAAGATAGATACATAGCCGTTCTCGAAAACCGCCGCATAGCCCCCTTTTTTGCAATGGAGCTGTATGCGTGGGTTATTCTCATCCATGCTGAAATAGGCCACATTACAATCCAGCCCCTGGTGCATGGCATATACCAGATCATCTTCTGCATTTAAAATGGCAAAACCGCGTTTGAAAGTGGTTTCGGGTATCACCGCTTTGGCACGGGCCATCTGTTCCAGACTGTCTATGCCTGAAAGACCCAAATGGTCGGCGGTTACATTGGTAACTATACTTACATCGCAGTTCTGGAAAGCCAGTCCGGCTTTTAATAAACCGCCTCGGGCACATTCCAGTACGGCAAAATCAACCGTGGGGTCGCGGAGCACAAATTTGGCACTTAAAGGGCCGGTACAATCGCCCTTCATCATCATCTGGTTCTGTATGTACACGCCATCGCTGGTAGTATAACCCACTTTACGTCCGGCAGTTTTACAGATATGGGCGGTTAAACGGGTAGTAGTGGTCTTTCCATTGGTTCCGGTAATGGCAATAATGGGTATGCGGCCATCAGAACCTTGGGGGAATAACATATTGATCACTGGCTCGGCCACATTACGCCCCAAACCTTCCGAAGGATCGATATGCATGCGGAAACCCGGAGCAGCATTCACTTCCAGCACGGCACCACCATTTTCATAAATAGGGGTGCGGAGGTCGGATGCCATGATATCGATACCACAGATATCCAATCCAATGATCTTCGCAATTCTTTCTGCGAGGAAAATATTTACAGGATGCACTTCATCGGTTACATCCGTAGAAGTACCGCCGGTACTGAGGTTGGCGGTTGTTTTCAATAACACCAGTTCTCCTTTGGGTGGAATGGTGTCTAAAGTATAGCCCATATCATCCAGCATTTTCTGACTGGATTGATCGATAGTGATCTGTGTTAATACTTTTTCATGTCCGTATCCTCTGCGTGGATCTTTATTGGTTTCATCGATCAGCCATTGAATGGTATGCACACCATCACCGGTAACGGCTGCAGGTGTTCTCAAGGCTGCGCAAATGAATTTATAATTGATCACCAATACACGGAAATCAAAACCGGTAATGAATTTTTCAACGATCACACTGCGGCTATAGGTTTTAGCTGATTCAAAAGCTTTTACAGCCATTTCCCAGGTATTGATATTGGTGGTATTGCCCTTGCCATGATTACCATCAATGGGTTTGATCACTAACGGATAACCAAATTTATCAACCGCTTCTTTCAAAGCTTCCTCCGTTCTTACAACGGATCCTCTGGGTACCGGTATCTCGGAAGCGCCCAGTAAATTTTTGGTTTCTTCTTTATCACCGGCTATATCTACCGCAATATTGGACGTGGTGCTGGCAATGGTGGCCCTGATTCGTTTCTGGTGTACACCGTAACCCAATTGCACCAGACTCTGTTTATTTAAACGGATAAAAGGGATGCCGCGCTTAGCCGCTTCTTCTACAATACACCCGGTAGAAGGCCCTAGGCGGGTATCTTCCCTGATCTCTCTTAATTGCTGGATATCTTCTGCCAGTTCATATGGAACGGAATCAACCAAAGATTGCGCAATACGCACAGCCGCTTTGGCAGCATATACACCCGCATCTTCTTCCATATAATTGAACACCACATAGTATTCTCCATGATTGCCGGTACCCCGGGTGCGGCCAAAACCACAGTCCATTCCAGCCAGGGTTTGCAGTTCAAGGGCTACATGTTCGATCACATGTCCCATCCAGGTACCTTCCTTCACTCTTTCAAAAAAACCACCCGGTGTGCCTACACTGCAACGGTGCCCGTACATAGAAGGGAACAGGGTTTCCAGCCTTTCGAGAAAACCGTCTATCTGGTTGGTAGGGCGTTCTTCCAGCTCCTCCAGGTTCAGTTTCATTTGTATCAATTGCGAGCGGCGTACACTCCAGTAATTGGGGCCACGTAATATTTTAATTTCTTCGATCTTCATAAAATAAAGCTTGATTTAGCCACCGTTCAGGGGTTCGTTATGCATACACAGACGGTAACACGATGAATATATTGCATTTTCTGCTAAGGTTCGCCAATCCAAAACGCTTATTTTTGTTTCAAACGAATTTAGCGGCATGAGTATTCCCAAAGGAAAATTGATAGCGATAGGCGGGGCAGAAGATAAAGGCACAGCGCTTGATTTGGATAATGCCTACCACAATAACCTTAATTTTTTCGAATTAGGCATTCTCCGCCGCATTGTGGAAGAAGCCGGTGGCCCCACTTCCAGAATAGAAGTGGTTACTACCGCATCTACCATTCCGTATGAAGTAGGAGAGAACTATCTGAATGCTTTTGGAAGGATCGGCTGTACAGATATTGGCGTGATCCATATCCGCAACCGCGAAGATGCATTGAATGAAGAATACATACAACGTATCAGCACCTGCGCGGGTGTAATGTTCAGCGGTGGTAATCAATTCCGCCTCACTACTATTTTTGGCGGCACACAATTCTTACAGATCATTAAAAGAAGGTACGAACAGGAATCCTTTGTGGTAGCCGGAACTTCTGCCGGTGCCATGGCCATGAGTAATACCATGATCTATGAAGGCAATGCCACAAGGGCCCATTTAAAAGGAGAAGTAAAGATCACCACAGGCTTGGGTTTTATGGACTCAGTAATATTCGATTCGCATTTTGAAAAACGTGGACGGTTTGCCCGCCTGGCCCAAGCCGTATCGGCCAATCCATCCTGTATCGGTATTGGATTGGGAGAAGATACCGGCATGCTCATTACCCAGGGCAACCGCATGGAAGCCATTGGCAGCGGGCTTGTGATCATAATAGATGGCCACGAGATCCGCCACAGTAATCTCGCGGATATCCCCGAAGGAAATCCTTTAAGCATCGAAAATATGAAAGTCCATTTCTGTGCAAAAGGAAATGGGTATCTTGTTCAGGAAAGAGTGTTTGTGGAACTGATGGGGAAGAGCACTACGCCGGTGATGACGGATATTTATTAATGAGTGGATGAGTGATTGATGGAATGAGTGAATGTCAATCGTGAGGCGTGAATCGTCAGACGTGAGTAAGTTTTGGAAACACAAATAAGATCGTTGTCGCCTAAGTCCGGACTCACGTCTCACGATTGACGACTCACGAAAAACAGTTCAAACTTTGTAACACTAAATATCATCGCACTATGACCAACAAACTCATCCTCCTCGGAGTATTCGTTCTCAGCATGATCCTCATGTCTTTTAATTATATGAAAAAAAAGAAAGTGGTTTTCTTTGGAGATTCCATTACGGCGGCAGGGATCCGACCGGGTGGCTATATTAAAGTGATGGACTCATTGATCAAACAGGAAGGCCAGGAAAACAATTATGAATTAGCAGGTGCCGGTGTAAGCGGCGATAAAATATATGATCTGTATTTACGGATAGAAGAAGACGTATTAAAACAAAGTCCGGATATCGTAGTGATCTATGTGGGCGTGAACGATGTATGGCACAAAGCATCCAGCGGAACAGGAACCGATTATCCCAAGTTTGGAAAATTCTATGAAGCCGTAGTTAAGAAATTACAAAATGCGGGTATCAAAGTAATTGTGTGTACTCCTGCCGTGATAGGTGAGAAAACAGATAATTCCAACCAACAGGATGGCGATCTGAATTTTTACAGCAACTGGCTGCGTTCCTTCACTGCAAAAAATGAGATCCCGCTGGTAGACCTGCGCAACGGGTTTATACAATACAACCTGAAAAACAATGCACAAAATAAGGAATCTGGCATTTTAACAACCGATCGCGTACACCTTACGCCTGCCGGGAATTTGTTTGTAGCGGAATCGATGTGGAATGTGATAAAAACGCTGAAGTAATATCGAATATTGAACAAGGAATATTGAATATCGAAGTCATTTGATTCAACATTCAATATTCCTTGTTCAATATTCATTATTCAACTGCCTTAACTAAATAATAATTCTTCTTCCCTTTCTGCACCAACAAATATTTCTCTTTCAACAGATCACTACTTGTCACTTGTGTTTTCTCAATTGAAACTTTCTCTTTGTTAAGTCCCAATCCCCCGGCCTGCCACATTTTTCGCGCTTCTCCTTTGCTGGGGAAGATTTGTGTGTCGGCCAGAAAGCTTACGATATCATAGCCTGCATCCAATAATTCTTTTTTCACTTCAATATTCGGCACACCTTCCATTACCTGTAATAATTGATCTTCTGAAAGACTTTGTAAGATCTCAGTAGTGGCATTGCCGAATAATATTTCTGAGGCTTTTACGGCAAAAGCAAAATCTTCTCTGCTGTGAACAAAGCAGGTGAGCTCTTCTGCCAGTTTTTTCTGCAATGCCCTTTCGTGCGGAGCGGTTTCGTGTTTAGCGAGAAGGGTTTCAATTTCTTCTTTGGGTAAAAGTGTAAAGATCCTGATCCATTTCTTCGCATCCTCATCACTTGCATTTAACCAGAATTGGTAGAACTGGTAGGGAGATGTTTTCTTAGGGTCGAGCCAGATATTTCCTTTCTCCGTTTTACCAAATTTGCCGCCATCTGCTTTGGTGATCAACGGACAGGTAAAAGCAAATGCTTCACCACCCGCTTTACGGCGGATGAGTTCTGTACCGGTAAGAATATTGCCCCACTGGTCGCTGCCACCCATTTGCAGTTTGCAGTTTTTATTTTGATAGAGCCAGTAAAAATCATAGCCCTGTACCAGCTGATAAGTAAACTCTGTAAAACTCATCCCTGTTTCCCCTTCCAGTCTTTTCTTCACACTGTCTTTCGACATCATATAATTCACTGTGATATGCTTACCTACGTCACGGATAAAATTTAGAAAGGTGAAATTCTTGAACCAATCGTAATTATTCACCATTACAGCAGCATTAGCTTTGCCTTCGGCAAAATCCAAAAATTTAGCTAACTGTTTGCGAACCCCTTCCTGGTTAAATTGTAACACTTCTTCACTCAATAAATTGCGCTCTTCACTTTTTCCACTGGGGTCGCCCACCATACCGGTAGCACCGCCAACAAGGGCATAAGGTTTATGACCAGCTTTCTGCAAATGCACCAATAATAAAATGGGTACCAGGCTGCCAATATGCAGACTGTCTGAGGTAGGATCAAACCCTATATAGCCTGAAACCATTTCTTTTTGTAATAACTCGGCTGTACCCGGCATAATGTCCTGTATCATGCCCCTCCACTGTAATTCTTCGATCAAATTCATCTGTGCTGGTGTTTGCGCAAAAGTAAGGAAAGTCAGTGGTGAGAAGTGAGTAGTGAGTGAAACCGCAAAAAAACTCACTACTCACTACTCACCACTCACTAAATTTGCCCCATGAAAACAGTTGGAGACGGCACCCGCGCCCTGAATTTCTTTGTAGACACCCTTCTCATATTTACCATGGCTTTCTTCCTTTTCCGGGCCTGGAACTGGTATGTTATGTATTGGGGATACAGGGGCTATAATTTCGGATGGTTCTTTTTCGGGTCCGTATTTATCTATTATACATTCTTTGAAGCCATTTTTGCCCGCACACCCGGCAAATGGTTCACTTCTTCAAAAGTGATTAACCAAGCCGGGGGTAAACCCGCTTTAGGCTGGATCATCATCCGCAGCCTGGTAAGGATCACGATCATCGAACTATTCTTCATGCCCTTTTTAGGGAAGCCATTGCATGATCACCTTAGTAAAACAGTGGTTGTTCAGGCATAACGCATAACGCTTAACGCCGAAGGCATAACGCATAACGCAGGAACTTTCTATTGAATTTAGCGTTAAGCATTAAGCGTTTAGCGTTCCGCATGAAACAATGATTCCTGAATTCGCAACCAACACGCAGTAACAAGTGTTAATTTCGCAAACTGATTCATTTTCGTACTTCGTACTTCAAAATTCTTACTTAAGCAATGGCCAAGATTGGTATCAACATAGCAACCGGTAGTTTACAACAGGCAGAGATGATCGTGGGTATTGACCTGGGAACTACCAATAGCCTGATTGCCATTATTCACCCCGAAAGTAAACAGCCTACCGCCTTGCGGGAGCATAATACGAGTAGTCTGGTGCCCAGTATCGTTCATTTTGATCCATATGGAAATCCGGTGGTGGGAGAGGAAGCGAAAAAATTTCTCGAAACAGATCCGCAGAACACCATTTTCAGCGCCAAGCGTTTGATGGGTAAAAGTTATAAAGACATTAAGGAGCATTCCGGGTTCTTCACCTATAAAGTGATCGATGATGATACCGAGAGCCTGGTAAAAGTACAGGTAGGCGACAGGTTCTTTTCGCCGATCGATCTATCCTCTTTTATCCTGAAAGAATTAAAACAAAGAGCTGAACATATTCTCAAAACACCGGTTACCAAAGCAGTCATTACAGTGCCTGCCTATTTCAATGATGCACAAAGACAGGCCACACGCGATGCAGGAAAATTAGCGGGACTGGACGTAATGCGAATCATCAACGAACCCACCGCAGCAAGCCTTGCCTATGGTTTGGGATTGCGAAAAGACGAAGAGAAAACCATTGCCGTATATGATCTTGGCGGGGGAACTTTTGATATCTCCATCCTGAAAATAAACAGCGGCATCTTTGAAGTATTAAGTACCAACGGCGATACCTATCTCGGTGGCGATGATCTCGATCGAACCATCGTAAAATACTGGATGAGTGAAGTGGGCATTACGGAAGAAGAACTGCGCCAAAACAAAGCATTATCACAGGGATTACGTTTGCGTGCCGAAGAAGCTAAAAAGCATTTAAGCAGTAACGATATTTTTAGTATCGACTGGAATGGAGAAACATTGGCCATCACAAAAACGAAATTTGAAGAACTGATCAAACCATTGATCGGTAAAACAATTGAGTGTTGTACAAATGCATTGGCCGATTCTAAACTCACTGCAAAAGATATTGATACCATTGTAATGGTAGGCGGATGTACCCGTGTGCCTGCTGTAAAAGAAGCCGTTAGCGCTTTCTTCGGCAAACCTGTAAACGATTCTGTAAATCCTGATGAAGTTGTGGCATTAGGCGCAGCCGTTCAGGCAGATATTCTGGCAGGTAATAACAAAGATTTTTTATTGCTTGATATCACACCGCTTAGTCTCGGTATCGAAACCATGGGTGGTCTGATGGATGTATTAATTCCACGCAATGCAAAGATCCCAACCAAAGTAGGCAGACAATACACCACACAGAAAGATGGGCAGGCCGATATGCGCATCTCAGTTTTTCAGGGCGAGAGAGACCTGGTAAAAGACAACCGCAAACTTGCAGAATTCAGCCTTAAAGGAATTCCCGGTATGCCCGCAGGATTACCTAAGGTAGAAGTCAGCTTTCTGATCAATGCCGATGGGATTTTAGTTGTAAAAGCCAAAGAGTTACGTAGCGGCGTGGAACAATCCATAGAAGTAAAACCTCAATATGGATTAACGGATGAAGAAGTAGAGAAAATGCTGATGGACAGCATCACCCATGCCAAAGGCGATATGCAGGTACGGGCCCTGGTAGAAGCCAGAACAGAAGGGGAGCAGATACTGAGTGTAACAGAAAAATTTATTGCAAAAAATACATCCTTACTTTCCAAAGATGAACTGGTATCTACGGCTGCTGCCATGCAGGCTTTACAGTTAGCGCTTACCATGGAAGACAAAGACCTGATCCATACCAAAATTGAAGCACTCAACGAGATCAGCCGCCCCTTTGCAGAACGTGCCATGGACCAGGCAGTGAGCGGTGCTTTGAAAGGAAAGACGATTACTTCGTAAAGGGTGAGTAGTCATAAGTGTGTTGTGAGTAGTCAGTTTCAATTCCTTTTACTCACAACTCACATCTCACGCTTGCAGCTCCATCCTGCGCTGAACATACTTACCCAAAATATCAAACTCAATATTCACAACCGTACCGGATTGTACATGCTTAATGTTGGTATGCTCAAACGTATACGGAATCACCGCAATGGTAAACCTGTCTTTCCCAACACGGAAACAGGTAAGGCTGGTGCCATTCACCGCAATCGATCCTTTCTCGATCACTAAATGCGCAAAAGTGGAAGGAAATTGAAAAGTATATTCCCAGCTGCCGGCTAATTCTTTTCTTTCCACACAGGTGGCCGTAGTATCTACATGGCCCTGTACAATATGCCCGTCCAGCCGGCCATTCATCAGCATACATCTTTCGATATTTACTTCCGTGTCCGCTTTCCAATCAGATAAATTGGTTTTGCTCAGTGTTTCTTCAATGGCAGTAACCAGGTGGCTGTTGTTTCCCAAAGATTCTACTGTAAGGCAAACCCCGTTATGGCTTACACTCTGGTCAACCTTCAACTCCCCCGAAACCGGAGAACTGATCCAAAAGCTCAGATTGGTGCCCTTTTGGGCCACAGACAGCACTTTGCCGGTACATTCAATGATTCCTGTAAACATACCTGCAAGATAATTGACAATTCCGCTGAAAAACAACCCCAAACGCCAAACCCCAAACCCCAAACTTTTTTTTCGTTTGGTATTTTCAAATCAAATCCTATCTTTGCCGTCCTAAAAACACCTGAGGAGGTATATACATTATGCTTATCATTGATTCAAAAGATTGCGAAAACATCGACAAGGCGCTTAAGAAGTACAAGAAAAAGTTTGAAAAAAGCAAAACTTTGCTGCAGTTAAGGGAACGCCAGGCGTTTACCAAACCTTCAGTAGTGCGTCGTACACAAGTGCTGAAAGCGATCTACAAGCAGAACATTGCCAGCGGCAAGATAGAAGGATAATATCCCTCGTTTCCGCCTGATCATATTTGAGTAGCCTTAGTTTACTAACTTTAGGCTACTTTTTTTATGCCCGTAACTCAATACCCTCAGATACAGTCTTTCCTCGATTATGTAAAGTTCGAGAAGCGATACTCGCAACATACCCTTATTTCCTATCAGAACGATCTGGAGCAGTTCTTTGCCTACCTGGCCAGCCAGTTTGATGCCCCGCCGGTAGATAAGATCACCCCTATGTTCGTAAGAAGCTGGTTAGCCGAAATGAAAGAGGATGCGATCAGCTCCAAAACCATTAACCGTAAAATATCTTCCCTCAAATCTTTTTTTAAATATGCCATGAAAACGGGGGTGGTGGATCAATCACCCATGACAACTGTTACTTCCCCACGCATCAGCAAACGCCTGCCTTCATTTGTGGAGGAAAAAGATATGGCCACCCTGTTTGATTATATTGAATTTGAAGATAGCTGGAAGGGTAGGACCGAAAAACTGGTCTTACAGCTCTTCTACAATACCGGCATGCGTTTAAGTGAGCTCATTAACCTGAAAGAATCGCAACTCGATCCTTCCCATTCACAGGTAAAAGTGCTCGGTAAGGGCAATAAGGAGCGCATTATACCGGTATCAAAGGAACTGGTGGCAGCATTGCAGTCTTATGTCTCTGATAAGCCCCTGAAGCTGGAAACGGTACATACGATATTTGTTTCCGAAAAGGGAAGATCCCTGCAACCGCGCACGGTCTATTCTTTTGTAAATAACCATTTGGCCAAAGTAACCACGATCCAGAAAAAAAGTCCGCATATCCTCCGTCATAGTTTTGCCACCCATCTGATGAACAATGGCGCAGACCTCAATGCTGTAAAGGAATTGCTGGGACACAGTAGTTTGGCAGCCACGCAGGTGTACACGCATAATACGATCGAAAAACTGAAAGATGTTTTCAAAAAAGCACACCCCAAAGCATAGCTTGGTAAGGCTATCACAATTCTTCAAAAAACCACACAGAATTATTTTTTTTTATCTTGAATTGATGTACCTTGTTAGAGCAATCGAAACCCTTCTTACAGGGTAAGAAATTGATCTTAAAGTTCTTTCAAATATTATTTTTTCACCGATTAAACGTGAGTTGCTATGAACGTTAACATTCAAACTGTGCATTTTGACGCAGATGACAAATTGGTTGAGTATGTAACACGAAAAATTGAGAAGCTGAACACTTTTCATGACAGTATCCTCAAAGTGGATCTTTACCTGAAACTGGATAATGTGGTGCATACGATTAAAGACAAGGTTGTGGAGATCAGGGTTCATGTTCCTAAACATGATTTTTTTGCTAAAGATTCCACCAAGTCATTTGAAGAGTCTTTTGACAACGCAATGGAATCAATAGTTTCACAGATAAAACGAAAGAAAGAAAAGGCAGCAGCCTAAAATAAAAAGGCTTCCTTACAAAAAAGGGAGCCTTTTTATTTTCCTACCCATTATGAAAAAGAAGTGCTTTATACCCATTATTTTGTTCCTGATATCCTGCTCAGGCCGCGAGCAGCGTGGATTTGCGCATATTATCCAGCGCCGCCTGGAACCGGGTGGTAAGCTGGTTATTTCATACCGGTTCGCAATTGGGGAGAAAATGATGTATGACAGCCTATCTTTATCCAACCGGATAATTCAGGAAGATTCATTGCCGGTTGCTTTTTCCCCTGAAAACCCCGCCCATAACCGTTTATTACTGCCCTGAAACCCGGATTTATCCCAATAACTGGAAATCCTGTTGAAAACTGCCTGAAAATTTTCTTTTCAAAATTTTGCTGAATAAAGTTTTCCATTACCTTTGCCGTCCTGAAAAAAAGGGACAGTTCTTTTAATTTTGGAATTTTGGGAAGTAAAATTTTGAAATTTGGCATGAAAATTCCAAAATTTCAAAATCGAAAATTCCAAAATATTATACGCCGAAGTAGCTCAGTTGGTAGAGCAGCTGATTTGTAATCAGCAGGTCGCGGGTTCGACTCCCATCTTCGGCTCACAGTAAGTTTGGCGTTTGGTGTTTGGTGTTTGGTGTTGAAAAATAACTCCGAACACCAAACGCCAAACTCCAAACTCGTTCACGGGCAGATGGCCGAGTGGTTAAAGGCGACAGACTGTAAATCTGTTCACTCACGTGTACGTAGGTTCGAACCCTACTCTGCCCACATCGACCGCCATAGCTTCAGCGAAGGCGGTCATCCTGATCTTGAAAGAGGTCACAAGTTCTTAGAAATGCAATCCACCTTTGCTAAGGCTTCGGTGGATATAAGCGGAAGTAGCTCAATTGGTAGAGCGATAGCCTTCCAAGCTATAGGTCGCGAGTTCGACCCTCGTCTTCCGCTCACGTTAGGTCTGTGGTTTGTAGTCTGTAGTCTGTGGTTTCCAACTACAAGCAAAAGACCATAAGCAACAAACTTGAGTTAAGCCGTTGTAGCTCAGGGGTAGAGCACATCCTTGGTAGGGATGAGGTCGTGAGTTCGATTCTCACTAACGGCTCTTTAAAGAGATAGAGGAAGAGAAACAGATTGATATACCTTTGCGGGTAAATAATAAACTTTAACAGGCCTTAATTGGCCAACAATTTTAAAAACACAACTAAAAACCGATAAAAATGGCAAAAGAGACCTTTAAGAGGGAAAAACCTCACGTAAACGTAGGTACCATTGGTCACGTTGACCATGGTAAGACTACATTAACTGCAGCTATTACCATGATCTTGGCTAAAAAGGGCATGGGTAACGTTGCCAAGAAATATGATGAAATTGATGGTGCTCCTGAAGAAAAAGAGCGTGGTATTACCATTAATACTGCTCACGTAGAGTATCAAACTGCTAACCGTCACTATGCGCACGTTGACTGTCCAGGTCACGCTGACTATGTGAAGAACATGATCACCGGTGCTGCACAGATGGATGGTGCGATATTAGTTGTGGCTGCTACCGATGGTCCTATGCCTCAAACAAAAGAGCACATCCTGCTGGCCCGCCAGGTAGGGGTACCTCGTATAGTTGTGTTTATGAACAAAGTTGACTTAGTTGACGATCCTGAATTGCTGGAACTGGTTGAGATGGAGATCCGTGAACTGTTAACTTCTTATGGCTTTGACGGTGATAACACCCCAATCATACAAGGTTCTGCAACCGGTGCTTTATCTGAAGAACCTAAATGGGTTGCTAAGATCGAAGAACTGATGGAAGCGGTTGATACCTATATTCCATTGCCTCCTCGTCCGGTTGATATGGCCTTCCTGATGTCTGTGGAAGACGTATTCTCTATCACTGGTCGTGGTACCGTTGCTACTGGTCGTATCGAGCGTGGTATCATCAAAGTGGGTGAAGCAGTAGAGATCGTTGGTCTGATGGAAGCTCCTTTGGCTTCTACAGTAACCGGTGTCGAAATGTTCAAAAAATTACTTGACGAAGGTCAGGCTGGTGATAACGCAGGTCTGCTGTTACGTGGTATCGAGAAAAAAGATATCCGTCGTGGTATGGTAATCTGTA
Organism: Chitinophagaceae bacterium; assembly: GCA_947455605.1. Classification (GTDB taxonomy): domain Bacteria; phylum Bacteroidota; class Bacteroidia; order Chitinophagales; family Chitinophagaceae; genus Sediminibacterium. The sequence goes on along the minus strand of CANGOX010000069.1, from coordinate 7,227 downwards.
AGCCGGGTTCAATTACTCCACACACCGAATTTAAAGGTGAAGTGTATGTATTGAGCAAAGAAGAAGGTGGACGTCATACTCCATTCTTCAACAAATACCGTCCTCAGTTCTATTTCCGTACAACAGACGTAACAGGTGAGTGTACACTGCCTGCAGGAACTGAAATGGTAATGCCTGGTGATAATATCAACCTGTCTGTAAAACTGATCCAGCCAATTGCGATGGAGAAAGGTCTGAAATTCGCTATCCGCGAAGGTGGACGTACAGTAGGTGCCGGTCAGGTTACTGAAATCTTAAAATAAGCTGATAGCCACAAGCTTTTAGCTTTAAGCAAATGGAATTTTTATTACATTTGTAACATACTTCTAAAAGCTGTTCCGCCCCGCGGGATAGCTTTTAGTTTTCTACGGGCATCGTACAACGGTTAGTATTAAGGTCTCCAAAACCTTCGATCTGGGTTCGAATCCTAGTGCCCGTGCAGAGTAATTTGAAAATGTGGCAATTTGAAAATTTGAAAATGAAAATTCAAATTTTCAGGTTCTGTTTAATTTTCAAATTAGCACATTTTCAAATTTTCAAATTGTGTTATGAATAAGATCACTACCTATTTCAAAGAGAGTTACCGCGAGTTACTGGAGAAAGTGACCTGGCCTACCTGGATCCAATTACAGCAAAGCACTGTGATCGTTCTGGTGGCAACCGTAATCATTACAGCGATGGTTTGGGTGATGGATTTTTCCGGTATGCAGTTGTTGAAGCTGATTTATTCATTATTTAAGTAAAACAGCATGGAACCAGAAATAGTAGAAACCCCGGGCGTAGAAACGGCAGCACCACAGGCTGAAACCAAGTGGTATGTACTCCGCGTGGTAAGTGGTAAAGAGCGTAAAGTAAAAGAATACCTCGATAAAGATATTATACGTAGTGGCTGGCAGGAGATCATCAAACAGATCTTCCTTCCGATGGAGAAGGTTTATAAAGTGCAGAACGGTAAGAAAGTGATGCGCGAGAAGAACTATTTCCCCGGTTATGTTATGATGGAAGTTCTGGATGGCAAACTGAATGATGATATCGTACAACACATCAGTAACATCAGCAACGTAATGCACTTCCTTACAGACGGAAAAGGCTCTAAAGGCAATATCATTTCCCTCCGTAAAAGCGAAGTGAACAAGATGCTGGGTAAGGTTGATGAGATGAACGACCAGGGTGTAACCATGAGCGAGCCATTTATCGTTGGAGAGACCATCAAGATCATTGAAGGACCGTTCAACGACTTCAACGGTGTGATCGAAGATGTGAACGACGAGAAGAAAAAACTGAAAGTAACTGTAAAGATCTTCGGCCGATCAACACCGGTGGAATTGAGTTATATGCAGGTAGAGAAACTGAGTTAATTAGTTACGAATAATATTAAAAAGCCATGGATGTTTCATCTGTGGCTTTTTTGTTGATAGACCATAGTTCATGGGATCATCGGTTTATATTGCACTGAAACCGAAGCGAATTGGTTAGCAGTCATGTTTTTTGGTTTTGCCTCGCCGATTGCACAGGATCCAATAAATTTTCCATATTGATATATGAAATACCTAATCATTGTAACTACGATTTTTTTTTCAGCTTGTATAATGGACAGAATAAGCTTTGTGAAATTGATTAACGATAGTGGCGAAGAAATGGAAGTACATGTTTTATATGACAAATCGTTCCTTGATAGTTCTAATGTTCCCTCTTATGAGGGATATTTGAAGCAGCAGGGAACAGGTGGACAAAGCTATTTGGTATCAATAAGTACAAATGACTTAACTGTTAAATATAGAATTCCAAAAGATGGAACTATTGACCTCAGTAGGCACTTTAATTCGGGCCCGGATTTACAAAAAATTCTTAAAGTGGCTACATACTCTCACAGTGGTAGAAACGAATACAGTAGGGATACGATCGTAAAGACAATTATTAAAAAAGGAAGTGGGGTATGGGAATGGCATGTAAAATGAGAATACTAATGGATTTGATATTAGAAATCTATACTCATTACAGCAATAGATTTGAAGGGAGTTGCTATTAACTAGCACAATTTGTATAAATGTTTATTGATAATCAATCTATTATGAATTGGCTTTTTGAACTTAAAATTATTTTTAATACTTTCAATTCCTAATTTTTGACTTTTAACTCCTTTCCCCTACCTTTGCCGCCCCAAAAGTTCTTTTTAAAAGAATGATTGAATTTGGGAGTCGAGCCAAAAGGCGAGACGCTATTACCAATTAAATCTAAAAAAAATGGCAAAAGAAATCTCTGGCTTCGTGAAGCTGCAGGTGAAAGGCGGTCAAGCCAATCCTGCGCCTCCGGTGGGCCCAGCACTCGGTTCTAAGGGTGTGAACATTATGGAGTTCTGCAAACAATTCAATGCAAGAACCCAGGACAAAATGGGAAAAGTAGTTCCTGTTTTGATCACCGTTTATACAGACAAGTCTTTCGACTTTGTTCTGAAAACCGCTCCAGCTGCTGTTCAGTTAATGGAAGCCGCTAAGATCCAGACCGGATCTAAAGAAAGCAATCGTCAAAAAGTAGGTAAAGTAACCTGGGATCAGGTGGAAGTGATCGCGAAAGACAAGATGTCTGACCTGAACGCCTTTACTTTAAACAGCGCTATGAGCATGGTAGCCGGTACTGCACGCAGTATGGGTATCACTGTTGATGGTAAAGCTCCTTGGGAAAACTAATTTATTCACCCTTACAACATTAGAAAATGTCACTTACTAAAAAAAGAAAAGTAGCAGTAACTAAGGTGGATAAAAACAAAGTTTATTCCCTGAAAGACGCTGCCAACCTCGTAAAAGAGATTAATTGTACAAAATTTGATAGCTCAGTAGATCTGCACATCCGTTTAGGTGTAGATCCTAAGAAAGCAGACCAGCAGGTTCGTGGTACTGTATCGTTACCACATGGTACCGGTAAGACCAAGAAAGTACTGGTTCTGTGTACGCCTGACAAAGAAGCCGCTGCAAAAGAAGCAGGTGCTGATTATGTAGGTCTGGATGAGTTCATCACCAAGATCGAAGGCGGATGGGTAGATGTAGATGTGATCATCGCAACTCCTTCTGTTATGCCTAAGATCGGTAAACTGGGTAAAGTATTGGGACCACGTAACCTGATGCCAAACCCTAAAACAGGAACCGTTACCAATGATGTAGCCGGTGCTGTAAATGAGGTAAAAGGCGGAAAGATCGCTTTCAAAGTGGATAAAGCGGGTATCGTACACGCTTCTATCGGACGTATCTCTTTTGCATCAGATAAAATTGCCGAGAACAGTGCTGAACTGATCAACGCGATCATTAAACTGAAACCATCTTCTGCCAAAGGTATTTACCTGAAAGGCGTAAGCATGGCCAGCACAATGAGCCCGGGTATCACATTAGACACCAAATCATTAAATTAATGAGCTAATACCTGGTGATCCTGCTTACAGCGGGAGATGACCCGGGTCTTTTAAAAATTTAGTTATGACAAAAGATCAAAAAAATGAAGTGATAGAAGTTCTGAAAGGCAAGTTCTCTCAGTATAATAACTTCTACATTACCGATACAGAATCTTTAACTGTAGCACAGGTTTCCAAACTGCGTCGCAACTGTTTTGACAAACAGGTTGAAATGAAGGTGGCTAAAAACACCCTAATCCGTAAAGCACTGGAATCACTGGATGCAGAAAAATATGCAGGTGTATACGAATCGTTGAATAACGTAACAGCCCTGATGTTCTCTGATAACCCTAAAGAACCCGCTTTGATCATCAGTTCTTTCCGTAAGGCAAGCAATGGCGACAAACCCGTTCTGAAAGCAGCGTTCATCAATGGTGATGTATATACCGGCGACAATACACTGAAAGCACTTACCCAGATCAAGACCAAGAATGAATTGATCGGTGAAGTGATCGGATTGTTGCAGTCTCCTGCTAAACGTGTACTGGCTGCATTGTTGCACCACCACGAGAAGCAAACTGAAGGCGCAACCGCTGAGTAGCCAATTTGAAAATTTGAAAATATGCTGATTTGAAAATGAAGCATATTCTTAAATCTTCAAAAAAAAGGATTAACTGGGAGATGAAATGTGTTGTTTGAGAATTTTCAAATTTTCAAATTTTCAAATTTTCAAATTCCAATTTAATATTGAATCAAATTTTTTTAAACCCTCCGTCGGATCACGAGCGTGATATGAAGACGGAAAAAATTTAAACACATGGCAGACGTTAAAGCATTAGCCGAAACATTAGTAGGCTTAACAGTAAAAGAAGTTCAGGAATTAGCTGATGTATTGAAAGCTGATTACGGTATCGAACCAGCTGCTGCTGCAGTTGTAGTATCAGGTGGCGATGGCGGCGGAGCTGCTGCAGCTGAAGAGAAAACATCTTTCGATGTTATCCTGGTTAGCGGTGGTGCAAGCAAATTAGGCGTGGTTAAGATCGTTAAAGAATTAACCGGTCTTGGACTGAAAGAAGCTAAAGACTTAGTTGATGGCGCTCCTAAAGCAGTGAAAGAAGGTGTATCTAAAGCAGAAGCTGATGAAATCGCCGCTAAACTGAAAGAAGGTGGTGCTGAAGTTGAAGTGAAGTAATTTCATTTCTCTCAAGATATAGCCGGTAAGCTTTTTGCTTACCGGCTTTTTTGTGGGGTATCGTGAGTAGTGAGTTATCGTTCTGACTACTCGAGTAATTCTGTACCATAAATCAAATACTTACTACTGACCACTCACTACTTACAGCCTGAAAGACAATCCCCCCTGTACTATATACTTGCCATACCCCGCTTCCATGAACAAGCCGGTATTCTTCGATAAATGGATATTGGCACCCAGACTAACCTGGTAGGCCAGCTGATTGGGGTCTGAAAGCCCGTTCATTTTGTTACCGATCGCATCGGTATAATTCGGGGTCCAGATATTGATACCTACCGCTGTTCTGAAATAGGGGGCAACTTTTTCACTGCCCGGCATATAGTTCATCATGTTTACCATCACACTCCAGTTATCGAGTGAGCCACTCATTACGGGAGGGCCGGTTGGATTATTATAATCGTAGTAACTACCACTAATCTGACCATGGGTAACCATCAATCCGATGGAGGAGTTTTGGCTATATTGGTAATCCAGGGATCCCGTTATGGGCCCCGTCTGTTTAATATTGCCCAGCGAGTAGCCGTAAAAGGAGGCCATTTGTGACTTATCAAGGTTCGGATAGCCATAACCCAGCGAAAACCGGATAATGGGGTCGAATTTGGGCTGGTTCTGGCTTTTAGGGAGTCTTCTTGGCTGATAGGGGCGTTGGTATACCGGGCCATAGCCTCCGTAACCCATCCTGGGCCCCACGCCAACCCCGATGCTTACCTGGGAATAAGCGAAATCTGCAGAAACAGAAAATAGAAACAGTGTGATTAACAGGTATTTGCGCATAATCTCAATTTGCAGGTAAGATGCATTAGGGGTTGCCGCGTTTAGCTATAAACTGTTAAAACTTCGGGTTTCCTACACATTTTGTCAGGTAGGCAACCGCATATAAGTTTCTTTTTCCACATTTCAGGGTTTGGTCCAAAATTTGTTTTTTAAGTTTCTCCCTAATCCTTACCTTTGCCATCCTTTATTTTGGGCTATTTAGCGGGTGGACATTTTTATCATTTTTGTTTGAATGGTGAATGCGCCGATTGTACGTTAAGAGAATCTACATTCTCCCCAATATTTTTTCGCATAAAAACCGGTTTTCACAAATATGTCTACAACTACATTGAACACCAGGGTCGGCTTCGGAAAAACGAAACATTTAGCTGATGCCCCTGACCTGCTCGACATTCAGTTAGAATCTTTCAGAGAATTTTTTCAATTGGAAACCACGCCTGATAAACGTAATGTGGAAGGGCTGTTTCGCGTGTTTAAGGAAAACTTTCCTATTACAGATACGCGTAACATTTTCATGTTGGAGTTTCTGGATTATTTCATTGATCCCCCACGTTACACGATCGAAGAGTGTATGGAGCGTGGTCTCACTTACGCTGTTCCCCTGAAAGCCAAACTCCGTTTGAGCTGTAATGATGAGGAGCATGTGGATTTCCAGACCATCGTTCAGGATGTTTTCTTAGGAAACATCCCGTACATGACTCCACGTGGTACATTCGTAATTAACGGAGCTGAGCGTGTGGTTGTATCGCAGTTACACCGTTCACCCGGTGTATTCTTCGGACAGTCTATTCACCCCAATGGAACCAAGATCTACTCTGCAAGGGTGATCCCGTTCAAAGGAGCGTGGATGGAATTCGCTACCGATATCAATAACGTAATGTATGCGTATATCGACCGTAAGAAGAAATTCCCGGTTACTACCTTACTGCGTTCTATCGGTTTCGAAACAGATAAAGATATCCTTGAACTCTTCGGTATGGCCGATGAGGTTAAAGCAGATAAAAAATCATTAGCTAACCAGGTAGGCAAGAAATTAGCTGCACGTGTTCTGAGAACATGGGTGGAAGATTTCGTGGATGAAGATACCGGTGAGGTAGTGAGCATTGAGCGTAACGAGATCGTGATGGAGCGTGACACGGTTCTTGATGAAGAAGCTATCGCAACCATTATTGAAATGGAAGTGAAGAGCGTATTCATTCAGAAAGAAGACGTGGGTGGAGATTATGCCATCATTTACAATACATTGAACAAGGATACTTCGAACAGTGAACTGGAAGCGGTTCAGCATATCTATCGCCAGTTGCGTGGAGCTGATGCCCCTGATAATGAAACTGCCCGTGGTATCATCGATAAATTATTCTTCAGCGATAAGCGTTATGACCTGGGAGAAGTTGGCCGTTACAAGATCAACCGCAAACTGGGACTCGATTATCCTTTGCAGAAAAAAGTACTAACCAAACAGGATATCATTGAGATCATCAAATATCTCGTTCGTTTAACGAACGCGAAAGCAGAGATCGATGATATTGATCACCTGAGCAACCGTCGTGTACGTACCGTAGGCGAACAGTTATATGCTCAGTTCGGTGTGGGTCTTGCGCGTATGGCGCGTACCATCCGTGAGCGTATGAACGTTCGTGATAATGAGGTGTTCACTCCGGTTGATCTGATCAATGCGAGAACCTTATCTTCTGTTATCAATTCATTCTTCGGAACATCGCAGCTGTCGCAGTTCTTAGACCAAACCAATCCATTGAGTGAGATCACGCACAAGCGTCGT
>CANGOX010000068.1 GCA_947455605.1 Chitinophagaceae bacterium | reverse complement strand
GTTGATATAATTTCTCAATACCTGTTTCAATAACTCCGAATTCTTTATTCAATAATTTTGCCACTGTATGATTGGATAGACTCAGATCTTTCGGGCGTTTAATAAGATCTTTTCTTTCAGTAAAACTGGAAGCTTTGATCAAATGGGTATTCAGGTCAAATCTTTCTGCCAGTCGCATACCAAATTCATATTTTGATATCCGTTCATTGCCCACTACATTAAATATCCCACCCATTTTTAACTCGAACAATTGCATAGTAACCTGTGCGAGCTCTTCAATCAGTATAGGAGTATAAAAAAAATCCTCAAACAGCGAAACCTGATTGCCTTTCGTCAGGTTATCAATGATCATATCACTGAAGGATCGTCTGTAAGAAGGCCCCCAACCATAAAAGTTGGTTCTGATAGATAAAAAATTCTCAGAAATAGCCAATATGCGTTTTTCTCCATCCAATTTAGTGGCTCCATACTGATTTACCGGTGCAACAGGTTCGTCTTCAGAAACCAATGGCTTGTTACCTGCAAACAAATGATCGGTACAAATATAAACGAGCTGCATTCCATTCTTGCGGCATTCATGGGCTACATTTTCCGAAAGAGCTCCATTGATATGTAGTGCCTGCACAGGGTCAGACTCACAAACTTCAACATTAGCCAATCCTGCACAATGGATCACCACATCAGGCTGAATCAAATCCAGTGATCGAGAGAAATTATCTCTTGTTTCCATGCTGACTGAAACAGTTGGTATGCCCGGTACCGAGATCTTGCGATCATGAAGACCGAGAACCACATCGTACTCATTCATTATGGCAAAGGCCCAGTTAATAGCCAGAAGCCCCGATCCGCCGGTAAACAATACTTTTTTCTTCGCCATGATATTTTAAACCAACTCTTCCAACTTCCCTTTATTAACAATTACACCATTTTGCATCTTATAAACAATATCACAAAAATGCAGGGTTGTATACCTGTGTGCCACCAGTATGATCGTTAATTTTCCTTTTAGTTTTGCCACAGAACTCATAACATAGGTTTCTGTTTCATTATCCAAAGCACTCGTTCCTTCATCAAGAATCAAAATAGACGGGTTATTGTATAAAGCCCTGGCAATACCAATTCTCTGGCGCTGCCCTCCGGAAAGTTTGATGCCTCGCTCCCCAACAATGGAATCAATTCCATCGGGTAAATTATCAACCACTTCTTCCAGTTGCGCCGATTTAATGACAGCATGTATCTGCGCAAGATCTATTTCTGAATCAGGTAATCCAAAAGCGATATTATTCTTTAATGAATCATCCAGCAAAAATATATTCTGAGGAACATATCCTATGAACTTGCGAAGTTCATAAAGCCGGTTAGTTACATCCATACCATCTACAGAGACTTTACCAGACGTTGGTTCTAATAACCCTGTTAATATATTTACCAGGGTGGTTTTACCCGATCCACTTTGTCCGATAATACCTACTACCGAACCGATCTTTATCTCCAGGTTTATATTATCAAGCGATTTGATAGCAGCCGATGGATAAGTAAAAGAAATATCGTGAAAAGTAACTGCCTGATTAACCGAGGAGATGCCTACCGGAAAGGTATTGGGCAACGGTTTCTCATTCCCGAAACTCTTCAATTCACGACAAACCAGATCCACTCCCGCTTTAGTAAAATGCATTGCCTGAAGACTGGTGATAATCCGGTTAGCAGATGGCAGCATTCTTAACGCAGCAAAAAGAAAGATACTTAGCGAGGGTAAAATCGTACCGATTGTATTTCCTCTGAATAATACAACCATAGAAAGCAATGCAATACTTACGATCAAAACAAATTCAAGGTATCCCCGCTGAACCTGTTGTATGAATTGTACTTTTCGTTGAATGTCAAAAAAGGATTTAGTAGAACTGTCGAACTTATCTGCAAAATATTTTTCCTTGCTAAATAATTTCAATTCAGACACTCCTGTAAAACCCTGTAATAAATTTTTGGACCTTGCCCCGTCATATAGCTGCCTTTCTTTGCCCCATCGTGATATTTTTCTTTTCGAAAAACTAAACAGAAGATAACTTACTCCGCCTACAAAAAAGAAAACAACACCGGCCCCATAGGGCTCAAGAATGAAAATGGTTACCACTACCCCAATAAGCACAGAGATCTCCGTTTGCACAAACATTACATTTTGAACAAACCCGGTAACAGAGTTTACTTCAGACTGCACATTTCGCATTAAGATGGCAGAATTCTTATCCAGAAAATAAGCGTAGGGCTGGAATAAATATCCCCTGTTAAGACGCGATGAAATATTGTAGGAGATGCTTGTTGTAAACTCTGTCTGCTTCCATATCAAAAAAGACAGGAACAGGGTTTTGATCAGATAAAATAAAACAAAGCTGCCCAACACCCAAAGGATAAGATGGGTGTTGGAAACATTTCCGGTCAGATTCAAAACGAAACGAACGAATATATTCTTATTGGCATGATCGATATCGGTAAACACATTCACAAGCGGCACAAGCATTCCTAACCCAACAGATTCGAAAAGAACCCCGATGATCAGATAAATCTGTAACAACACCGCTTTCCTTTTGAACTTTTGATCAAAAATCGAAAGCAGTTTTTTTATTACTTCAAAATTCATTTATAAATGTTTAGTCCCCGAGTGACGGAATTTCAGGGAAGAATGTTTTACTATACAACAAAACATGGCTCCGCCTATCTCACTCACATAATCGACATAATTCTTCCTCAAATTTAACCTGAATATGCTTAGATGGCTAATATTTGTTACTCACAAGTGGTTTCTTACAAAGAATCTACGAAAACCTTTTGCCGTATCTATTGTCCATCATCTTTCCGGTTATAGAATAAGAGTCAGTCTATTAACGAATGTAAAGCAAAATCATTGTGGCCTGTTCGCTGAACAGATCCCAAAAGGAAGGATAAATTGCAGATCCGGGATATTATGATTCCAGCAAACAACACGCATGCGCCACTAACCCCTCTTTCCTCCCCACAAAACCCATGGTTTCAGTGGTTGTTGCTTTTATGGAAATATCCTTAATGGAGATATGAAGGATACCGGCGATCGTTTCCTGCATGGCGGGCACAAAGGGCTTGATCTTGGGGGCTTCCAGGCAAAGGGTGGAATCTATGTTTACGATGGTATATCCCTCTTTGGTGATCAGATCATAGGTTTTGGCCAGCAGTATCCTGCTGTCGATATTCTTGAACTCGGATGATGTATCCGGAAAATGAACACCGATATCACCCAGACAGGCAGCACCCAATAAAGCATCACAAATGGCATGCAGCAATACATCTGCATCGCTGTGACCCAGCGCGCCCTTATCATGCGGGATCTTAACGCCCCCGATAAACAGGTCGCGGCCCGTTACCAGCTGATGAAAATCTATACCATACCCTATTCTTAGGCCCATCTGAAAGCAGTTATTTGTATAAAAATCTATTTATCCTCTGCGCTGGCGAGGTTAAAGATGATACCGAAACGTAAAGTATTGGATAAAGGGTTACGCGTAACACCACTTCCCGAAGGTACCAGGTATGAAAAATTGATACTCATCTGGTCTAGGTTAAACCCTGCACCCACTGAAAAGAACTTACGGTTTCCCCTGTTCTTGTTCTCGTAGAAATAGCCTGCCCGTACAAAGAACTGATCATTATAGGCATACTCTGCACCTAAGGAAGCCTGAAGAGAACTCAGCTGGTTACTTCCGTCGCTGAAGGATTTCATCCAGCTGGATACCACGCTGGTACTTCTGTAATCTGCCAGCTTGGCTGAATCTATCACATAATTACCTGTTGCTACCGGAGCCGAAGGAACCAGCAGTTTATTGATATCCAAACCAAAAGTTACTTTATTGCTTTCGTTGATCACTTTGGCATAAGAAACACCCAGGCCCAGATTGGCGGGTATATAATCCTTATTACGGGAATCATTGGTATACCCGATCTTACTGCCAAGGTTACTCAAAACCACACCCCAGTTTACGCCTTCTCCACCCTCATCAATACCGTGATAAAACAATGAAACATCGCCTGCCACTGCATTTCCGGCCTTGTACACCACACCGGTTCCTACATCCCCGGTTACCAATCTGGAATTGATATACCGCAAAGCCACACCTATACTCAATCTTTCATTCAGGATCCTGGAATAACCCGCATCGATCGAAAACTCACTCGGTTTTACGGTATTGAGAATATTACCGGAATAATCCGTTAACTGGATATTACCCAGACTGAAATACCTGAGTGAACTGGAAATGGCTTGCTGATCATCCAACTTGTGATAAAACGCCATACTGGCCAGAAACACATCGGTTAAACCCAGGTCTTTTAACCAGGGTGTATAGTTTACCGCAATTGCCGTGTTCTTTTTAGCAAATGGCACTTTGGCCAGATTCCAGAAAGGGGCATTGGCATCAGGTGAAGTAGCAATAGCCAGATCGCCCATCCCACCTGCACGGGCATCGGGTGAAATACGAAGGAAGGGCACTGCCGTTGAAACGATATTTATGGAATCGGTCTGTGCCAGCAATGAACCCACGCTGATAACGGTAAGCGTTAGGGCGATAAAGATCTTTTTCACTATTTGACTCATCAAAATGGATTTGATTTAGAATTTGATAAACATAAGAGCACTAAATCACCGTTACCGCTTGCCGTATAATAAAAGATAGTTCTTGCTCTCTTTTACACAACAATCATTCTTGCTGATCTCTTTGAAAATCAACAATACGACAACAAATGATATTAATGAAACATTTAAACTAAAAGAACCTTAAAAAATAAAAGTAGACATCAAACCATTCAGACATTTTTAGAGAATAATCAACTGTTGGGTGTTTTGCACCTGGCTTCCACCGGCAACAACAATTACACTGTAAATATATATACCTTTTTTGAGTTTCGCACCGGACTGGTCATCACCCTGCCAATTAATCTCGCAATTACGGGTTCCACCCGTGTTCAGTATACGGTGGATCTGTTTAACCCAGGCGCCGGTTTCGGTGTAGATATTTATCGTTATATCCAGATCGGTATTGGGCTGGTTATGTTCAAAAGCAAGGGTGGTTGAATGGGTGAAAGGATTGGGGTAATTGCGAACATTCGCAATCTGTAATACGATTTGTTTTACCACGATAAAATCAAGCGTAACCTCGCTCGAATTATTGGCAACATCCCAGGCTTTGATCCGGATACTATGCTTACCCTCCGATAAGGAAGGTAGTTGAAACAGCACCTGCCCCTCCTGGTAACTATCCTGTACAGCCGTATAAAAGTTATTCAATATCAATACGTTACGTTCATTTCCATCCAGAACTGCGGTAATATCATGGCCAATTCCGTTTCCGGAAGTGCTGATGCCGGAGGAATCGTATAGTTTGATCAATAATACCGGGTTTTCATTCGTTAGACCTCCGTTTTGAAACTTATCATCATTAAGGAAGGGTTTGATCACAGGTCCCGTATTGTCTGCCAGAATATTACCAGATCCGCCAATGTAAAAGGAAGTATTTACCCCATTCGCGTCCTGCCTGCCATCATCTGCATACAGGCTGATTCTCCCCTTACCCGCCTGAAAATTGATATCCTTGGGAACGATAAATGAAAAACGGAATTTTCCGTTGGTTACGGTTGCATTGCCTTTATAGAGTACACCGGTTTGCTGACTGAATGCAGTTACCGGACTGGAAGGATCATTACCCAGGGTTTTTACAGTTTGGGCCTTATCGTAAACCGTTGGCCGCACTGTTCCGTTAAAACCCGTAACGGGTAAACCTTGCGCATCGGTTACAACCCCTTCGAATGTATATTTTCCGAGTGCCCGTAAAGTGTCTGAGCCACTGATCGGATTTCCGTTCAGGACAGATAATTTTAACCGTAATTGGGGGAAAGCCAGTTGCATGGCAGGGTCTCCCAGCAAGGTAAATTTTCTGTTATTCAACACATCGCCGGTTGACGTGGCAGTAAAGTTTTTTGCACGCCGTACCGATTCGCCAAGGGTTAGGTATTGCCCAGTGGATTCGGGTTTTAATGCGATCTGAAGATAATTATCGTTGATCACACGGTTGCTGTAAGCAAAAACCAATCTGGTAGTAGTAAGTAAAGCGATGGCGCCATTGGCATTGCCCGTTAAGATACCTGAACCTAAAGAGTTTTTGGCGGGGTCGTCATGTGGCGCAAAATCGCAACTGGCGGTTATAAAGAGGGGTAATTTATCGGGGTTATTAAACCGGTTCATTTCCTCCTGAGTTAGTACCGCTTCTTCCGCCAAACGCTGGTAATTACCGTGGCCACTGTAATTAAAGATCAGTGTACCGTTAAACACCCGGTTAACAATCGCATCATTTACTGCAGGATAACGCGCTCCACCACTACTGCTTACCAGTGGATAGGCATCCAGATAGATCTTGTTTTGATTGATCATCGCATTGGCTGCCCTTGCATTGGCGGATACTGTTTCCGCATCCTGCAGATGGAGATCCTGGTCCTGATCATCTGCCACAAACACAGATTCATTTCGCCAGGAGCCCAAACCTTTTTTATCGTGATAGCGGATAATTTTATCTACCATTTGTTTTGCTTCGGCAGTATTGCGTGCCGGAATACGGCCGATACCGATATCCAGATTGGCGAATGGATCATTCAGATTGAAATCTTCCTTATCATCCAGAAATCCAAAAAAATCATCCGAGGTATAGGTGTTCAAAGGGTCAAGAGAATTGTCACTTTCATATCCGGGTACGAGATTACTATTTCCTGTGATACGCGATTTGTAATCATAAGAAGCACTGCCCAATAACAAAAGATATTTTGGCCTTTTGGCAGGATCTATGCCGGCTTTATCAAAATACATTTTCACAAAATCACGAAGGGCAGTAGGGTCGGGTACCCCTCCGCCAAATTCAAGGAATATCTGGTCGGCAGTGGCGATCTGGGTCTTGTATCCATCATGCTGTAAGTGAAAGGCAGCAAGCCTTTGCGCCTCTCCAAGCAAAGAACTATGTGTAATGATCAGCATATCAGCACCCGTTGTATTATGCAGGTTTTGGTTACTGATCTTACCCAATGAAACAGGTGTCAGAAGATTGGAATTGTTATATGCCACATACTCTCTTAACCTGGATGCCGAATTACTGAAAAAAGTTTGAGCACCGCTTACTGTTACATTCATTTTTACCGGTTGCAAGGCATCCGTAATATCCCAAACTGAAAATCCAGCTCCTGCATTTGCGATCTGGTAATTGGCAACGGCTCCGGAATTTACAGACGACCAGTCGCGAAAGAATAATATATTGGTTCCGTTAACGGCAAGATTTCTTCTTCCATAAACTTCAAACCAGTTTAACCAACCCTGTGTACCCAAAGTTGCTGTAATTAAGCTGAATGAAAGTGTGAGGTTGGTCTGAGCAGCAGGTAGTGAAGCTCTCTGGATTGACTCAGTAGCATATTCATCCAGAAAATTACCCGACACCGCCCGCAGGCTTATGTTTTGTACAGTTTGTCCATTCAGTTTTACGGAAAAATTGCTTCCTGTTCCCACTGTTCTGCCGGCAAGGGCTGTAACCAGGTTAACCGGTTGCGTAAGTACCAATCCGGGCCAGTCAAGCGTAAAACTGCGGGTGAGGGTACCACCAGGGTTATTATTGAATTCTTCGCCATACCATTCTTTTCCGCTGTTGAGCAGGTTTACCAGGTCATTCTCGTAAAAATATCTTTCGTTATAAGAATTGACGGTTATGGTAGGCAGACTTTGTGGTGATTGGGCCGGAATCCTTTTACCAGTTCCTCCAATATTTATGTAGTAAAAGGCTGTGTCTGTGTAAAGGTTTTTTCTGTGGTGAAAGCTTTGATTGAGGCTGTCTTTATCCCAACTATGCGGCCCGGGTGCATAAAAAACAAAATAATCGGCCCCATTAAAAAGGCCATCACCGCCATCAACCATCTCAATGGCATTCTCAAACAGATCATCGATGCGGGGCTGTGCATTATTTTCCGGTAACATGGCTCCGCCATTTCCATATAATCGGATAGAAGCTGCCGAAAGCCCGCCGGTACTGATTCCCAGAGAGCTGAGCAGAGCCACATCCACCTTGTACATACCTTCCTGTTTTACGCCGATTTTATACCAGTTTCCGGATGCCAGCACAGAATTGGGCACATAAACCCTTTGGGCAAGCAACTTCCCAAACAAAAGAAACGTTATAAGAACCGGTATCAATAATCGCCCAAAACGCATATAAGCTTAAGATCGTATATAATGAGGCAGCAGTTGCCGCCAATAAGGAATCATATTTAAAATTAGGCTTTTGCTAACATCAAAGGCCGGCAGCATTTTACATCATTAATAGAAATCTTATATATTCGCATAGACGTTTTTCCGATAATCCGAAGAAAACCCTATTTCAAATTCAATCTATTGAAAATGCAGTTATTGACAACCACCAGAAATTTCGTTTTGCTTCTGGCCGTGGCAGGTTCTGTGGCATCTTGCAGTATCTTAAAAAAGAAGAAAGAAAAATCCACTGCAACCGGATGGAATTACAATGATAAGGACCAGGGCAATTTTACCGTTGCCAAGCCCCAGGATATTAAGACAGCACCCGGTCTGGTGTTTGTTCAGGGTGGTACTTTTACCATGGGCGCCGCACAGGAAGATGTGATGGGCGACTGGAACAATGTGCCACGCAGGGTTACCGTTAACTCATTCTTTATTGATAAGACCGAGGTTGCCAACGTACACTACCGCGAATACCTGTATTGGCTGGAGAATGTATTTGGACAGGCCGGTAT
This sequence comes from Chitinophagaceae bacterium, assembly GCA_947455605.1. Classification (GTDB taxonomy): domain Bacteria; phylum Bacteroidota; class Bacteroidia; order Chitinophagales; family Chitinophagaceae; genus Sediminibacterium. Next base: position 11,857 of record CANGOX010000068.1, on the reverse strand, counting down.
GGACTCTGTGGTTGATCAGGCTAAGCCCGATACACTGGTTTGGAGAAGCGAACTGGCTTTCAATGAACCTTATGTAGAATATTATTTCCGTCACCCTTCTTATAACTATTACCCTGTTGTGGGCGTAAGCTGGAAGCAGGCCAATGAATACTGTATCTGGCGTACAGACCGTGTAAACGAACTGACTTTGATGAGCAAAGGTTTTCTTGATAGCAAGAGTCAGATCAAAAAAGAATTGAATGGCGCAGGGCAGGATAATTTCAACAGTAAGGCCTATATCATGGGCGAATACCAGGCAACACCGGGCAAACAAGCCACTTCCAAAAGCAATCCTTTAAAAGATGCGCAGGGTAGGCCAAGAACCACGGTGAAGTTTGAAGATGGTATCTTATTTGGCGATTATCGCCTGCCAACAGAAGCCGAGTGGGAATATGCCGCATACGGATTCATTATGCAGAACCCGCAAAAGAAAACCAAGAAAGGAACCCGTGGTGAAGAAGTTATTTCCAACAAACAGATCTATGCCTGGAAGAATGATGGTTTTGACAATATCCGTTATACCAAGAAAAGTGCTTTCCAGGGTGCTTTCTTAGCCAATTTTAAACGTGGTGCCGGTGATAACATGGGTATTGCGGGTGGTTTGAATGATAACGCCGCCATCCCTGCAGAAGTATCTTCATTTGTACCGAATGGTTTTGGGATCTATAATATGAGTGGAAACGTAAATGAGTGGGTGCAGGATGTATACCGCCCTGTCACCAATGCCGGTGAAGATGATTTTAACCCATTTCGTGGTAACGAATTCAAGAAAGTGGATATTACAGGCGGTGCCGGTAATCTGAGAGATGAGAAAGGCCGTATCAAATATGTACCTGAGTCTGATTCTGCTTTACGTAACAGAAGGAACTATCAAAAATCATATGCTACGAATTACCTCGATGGTGATTCTACCAGCAATGCAATATATAATTATGGTATCACCACTTTGATCAACGACAAATCAAGGGTATACAAAGGCGGAAGCTGGAACGACAGGGCTTATTGGTTAAGTCCGGGTGCACGTCGTTTTCTGGATGAAGAACTGAGTACGATGACCTTGGGTTTCCGTTGCGCTATGAACCATTATGGTGCGCCGGAGTCAACTTCCAAGAAGTCACAAACAGGAACTTTCTTCCCTGCACGCCGTAACAAGAGATAAGGAAAAGGTAGTTTACAGCAAAAAGCCATCCTCCCAGAGGGTGGTTTTTTATTTTAATGAATGCAAGATAGAAGGAGTGAATGATAGCATGAGAGCATGAGAGAATGAGAGAATGAGTGAATGGTTTTATTGGAAAGGATTGAATAAGTTTGAGAAAAATTTTGAACGTGACGATTCCTGAATTGTATACAATATTTAAGCAGTATCCTTCTGTTCAGACAGATACGAGGAAACTAAAAAGTGGCGATATTTTTTTTGCATTGAAAGGGCCGAATTTTAATGCGAATGCATTTGCTTTTCAGGCTTTAGAGAGTGGTGCAGCCTATGCAGTGGTGGATGAAGATCTGCATACAGATGATCAGCGGATCATTCAGGTGGATGATGTATTGACCAGCTTACAGGATCTGGCCAAATATCACCGCGAACAGTTCCATATACCTTTTATTGGTATTACTGGCAGCAATGGAAAAACAACCAGCAAAGAATTGATCTATGCAGTACTTGCCTCACATTATACAACGTATACAACACAAGGCAACCTGAATAACCATATTGGTGTGCCGCTAACTATACTAAGTGTAAAACCCGATGCAGCCATGGCTGTGATAGAAATGGGTGCCAATCACCAGAAAGAAATTGAAGGGTATTGCCGTTATACACAACCCACCCATGGCGTGATCACCAATTGCGGAAAGGCACACCTGGAAGGTTTTGGTGGTGTGGAGGGAGTAAGAAAAGGAAAGGGTGAGTTATATGATTTTCTCCGGGCAAATCATGGAACTGCTTTTGTGTATGCCGATTATGATTATCTGCAGCCTATGAGTAAGGGTATTGAACAGATCGTAAAGTATGGCATGTATGAAGGACTGATACAAGGCACTATTCTTTCGAATGAACCCTTTTTAGAAGTGAGCATTACTGCAGGAATGGAAACGGTTGCTTCTATCAAAACACAACTGGTTGGTGATTATAACCTACCCAATATTTTATGTGCCGTTACTATTGGCAAATATTTTTCAGTGCCTGAGGAAAAGATCAAATCGGCTATTGAAAACTACGCCCCATCAAACAGCCGGTCTCAATTGATACAGCGAGGCACCAACTCCATTATACTGGATGCTTACAATGCAAACCCAACCAGCATGAAGGCAGCCATTGAAAATTTTGCTCATTTATCGGCTACAAAAAAAGTATTGATGCTGGGTGGCATGATGGAATTAGGAGCAGAAAGTATAGAAGAGCATACCGGTATCGCTAACCTGATCAAACAATATCACTGGGATGAGGTTGTACTTGTTGGCGGCGATTTTGCAAAGATCGATCATGGCTTCCATTTCTTTGCCAATTCAACAGAAGCCAAAATATGGTTTGATGAGCAGGGTTTTGAAAATACACATATTCTTATCAAAGGTTCCAGGAGTATGCAGATGGAACGCATTTTGGGTTAGAAAACAAATTCCAAAATTTTCCAATTCCAAAATTCCAAAATCCTTCTAAAAGGATTGAGTACCTTTGCACTCCAATTAATCAGTTACTATGCCGGAGTTAAAGAAAAGATATTACCTGGGTGCCATTTTCACAGATCGTTGTCCCAGGTGCAGGGAAGGGAAGGTATTTATTAAGAATAATGCTTATTCAAAGAACAGTACCGAGATGCATCATAACTGCCCGGTTTGCGGCCAGCCTACCGAGATTGAAGTTGGTTTTTATTATGGTACCGGCTATGTAAGCTATGCCCTGAGTATTGCTTTACTCGCTGCCAGTTTTGTTGCCTGGAAGGTTTTGATCGGTGTAACTTTTTCTATCGACGATAACCGCATCTTCTACTGGATGGGCATTTCATTTACACTTTTATTTGCTTTACAGCCTGTATTGATGCGTATGTCGCGGGTATTATGGTTAAGCTGGTTTGTGACATATGATCCTAAATGGAAAGAACATCCGATTGAACAGCCGGAGAGGATTGTTCCGGAGCAGATGAATAATTGGTGATTCGTTTCTGGTCGGGACGCTAAAGCGACCTGAACGAAAAGGTCTAAACATACATTCGTGAGTCGTGAGTCGTGAGTAAAACAACTGGATATAATAGAAAAAGGTTCGCAATATTGCGAACCTTTTTCTATTATATCTAAGCTAAGGCTTTTAAATTTATTTTGTCCATTCTGCGATGGATTCGGTGTTCATTTTGATGTAGTCGGCATTATTGGTGGCGGTGGCTTTTTCGAGGGATTTTTTGGCGGCAACAATGGCTAGCTTTTTATCTCCTGATTTTGCAAGGATCAGGGATTGCAGCCTCAGGTTAGCCATGGTCTCACCCATTGATACGGCTTTATTGATATACGATAAGGCATCTGTAGTGCTTTCATTATTATCAAAACAATAACGGGCCATTGCGTTGTACTCGCCCTGTGTTGGACCTGACAGTTTCTGTTTGATCTGGTTCAGTACTTTGCTTCTTACATCATGCACCAGTTGGAGTTTTACACTGGCATTATCCCAGGCAAATACCAGACTGCAGGTATTGCTTTTGATATCACTTGTACTGATGGTAAACGTTTCTACTTTGGCCAGGGTCTTTTCAACAGGTACCGTAATTCTCAGTACATCATCTTTTGGCAGATAGTTGGTATAACTAACCGCAGGGTTCTTATTGAAAATGATCTCCCAACTGGTTTTTCCGGGTTTTGATAAAATGATATACGTGCCTTTGGGTAAACCTTTACCATTGATGGTCAATGAATCATTGGCAGTAAAAGTAGTTGGAGAGTTGGCTCCAGTGCGCCAGAGACTATCAAAAGGAAGAATATTCCCGAATATCACACGCCCATTCACACTAGGGCGGCTGTATTCCATTTTAATTTCCGTTAACCCGAATTTCTGTGTGAAGCCTGCTCCCGGGCTTGGTGCCGGAACATCAATCTGTGCATTTGCTGTTTGTACAGCAATCATTAATACAAATGCGTAAAGGATCTTTTTCATGTTTGTTGTTTTAAAAATGGCGTTGAGCAATATACGATGGGGAATTGGGTTTCGGAACTTTTTTCGGGGGATCGTCGATAGTCTATGGACTATGGTCTATGGTCTATGGTCTATGGTCTGCCAACAAAAAAAGGGTTCACACGAATGCAAACCCTTTCTCTATAAAAAAGCGATCTTTTAGAAATTATACTTCACCCCCAACTGTCCCTGCCAGCGTGAGTTGATAGGGTCTACCGTGTAGTAGTTGCCATTCAAACCTGCTGGTTTTACGAAATTGAAAGTTGGAACATATCCTGTTGCCGGAGCGCCTGGTGCTTTACCGTTTGCATCTGTCACAAATTTCAGGAAGTTAACGGTGTAGTTATTCAGGTTGGTTACAAAAGTAACATGGCCCAGACTGTTATCGATCAGGTTCAGCACATTGAACACATCAAGGCTGATCTGTAAAGTTTGTTTACTGTTGGTCTTGCTCAATTTGAACTCATGCATGATCTTCAGATCAAGTTCATGATTCCATGGCGTACGCATCCCATTACGTTCTGCATACTGTCCGCGGCGGGTGCTCAGGTATTTATCTCCTGTGATCAATGCATCCAGATCAGACCACTGCTGCGCGGCTGTGTAAGTACCGTTGTCTTTCAGATTTGCATCTGCCTGGCTCTTGGGAACATAAGGCAATGCTGCGTTGGTACCTGATCCAAAGGGAGCTGATTGGTATATCAGGCTGTAAGGACTTCCGGAAACACCTGAGTAGAAGAATGACAGTGAAGTTGAATTCACTGAATTCCAGATCAGGTTACCACTCCATGTTGCTACGATACGGCTACGCAGATCAAAGTTTGAATAAGCCAGCTGCGAATTACTTGGGGTGATGGAAGGGTTTACGTTAAAACTGCTCTCCCATGAGTTACGGATACCATTGGTGATATCTTTACTCACACCATAGGTATAAGCTGCACTCCAGTTCATGTTAAACTGATGACTGCCGATAGCCAGGTTATTGGTTGTTTTTGATAATTGTGCCGTGATATTGTAACGGTATCCTTCGCTTGTATTCGTCAGATAATAAATGTTAGAATACGCTGCATTATATTTTCCACCTACATATACAGGGGTCTGTGTAGGACCTGAATTGAAATAAGCTACAGAATCTTTCAGATTGATCTGCTCATACTTTACATCATATACAGTTTTTGTGTATAAGAAGTCGCCGGTAAATTTATAGCCTTTACCAAATTTGAAATCAACCGCAATATTGCTTCTCCAAACAGTTGGTAATTTGAAATTGTTATCAAACACATCGATCTCTCTTGTGGCACTTCTTGATGTACCGCCATATTTGGTAACGGTATCTTTCAGTCCGGAAGGATTGATGGCCAAAGGAACGGTTTGTCCTGCAGCAGGTCCATTCCAGTCAATATTGCCATAAGTACCACCGCTCAATGTATAAGCATATCCATACCAGGCAAAGGGAACACGGCCGGTGAAGATACCAGTACCACCTCTTACGATTACAGTCTGATCGCCCTTCACATCATAGCTAAATCCTAAGCGTGGAGAAACGGTTACCCTTGACGGCAGTTTGCCGGTAAGATCTTTAAAAGCGGTATTTGTATACGTAGGATTCGCTGATACATAACCCGCTGAATTGGTGGTTGCCAATGCAGGATCCAGGTAAGGTTGTGCCCCTACAAATGAATAATCGAAACGGATACCGGGAGACAATTTAAATTTCTTGCTAACAGTGATCTCATCCTGTGCATATACACTTGATAAACCAACCGTGAATGGATTTGGTGGGTTATTATAGATATCATCCCTTGTTCCACCTAATTTAGGATCGGTAACAAACGCACCACGGATACGGCTTGGGTTATCTGCCAAGAAACTGGCTAAACCACGAGAATATTCCCATCTGCCGTTATAAGAGTTGATGAAACCGTACGTTAATTTATAGAATTCGTTATGTGTACCAAAAGTGAATTTGTTGATGCCTTTGGTTACGGTAACATTATCACTGATCTCAAAAGTCTGTTGCTTCAGGTTATAGATAGATGCTTCTCTCCAGGTTCCCAAAGTAATACGGCCATTATCTATATCGATATATGGAGCCAATGGTCTAGGAAAATCTCTGTACTCATGTACATTGATATAACTTACGTTGAACTGGTTACTTACATTGTTGCTGAATTTTGTTTTCAGTTCCGCTGTCAGGTTCAGGTTCTTGGTATACTGTGTGAAGTCTGTTGATCCAAACTGGAAATTGTTTGAAGATCTTTCCAGGTTATTACCGGATCCGTTGGTATAGATACCACGAACGGTTAAGGTGTTCTTCTTATCGATATTGAAATCCAGTCTTCCGAAAACTTTATCACTCTTTGTAAATACTTTATAAGCTCCCAGATAGCTTCCGGGATCATAACCATACTTTGTCTTCAATTGGTTAACGATCTGCTGTGCTTCGGTTAAAGTGATAGCCGCACCGGGATCGCCGATATTGTAGGTAGTAGGTTCCTGTCTTTCTGTGTGTTCATAGTTCAGGATAAAGAAAGCTTTGTTCTTAACGATCGGGCCACCAATAGTAGCGCCATACTGATAATCGTAAAAATCTGCACCGATTTTAGATTTGGTTCCGTCTACACTTTTACCAACCAAAGCCTGGTTACGTCCGTATGAATAAACAGATCCGTGAAAATCATTGCTTCCGCTCTTGGTTACTGCATTCACACTACCACCGGTAAAATTACCGATCTTAACATCGTAGGGAGATAACTGCACCTGTACTTCCTGTATCACATCGAGGCTATAAGGGTTGGTACGTGTACCAGAACCGGCAGCACCGGATTGTCCGCCACCACTCACACCACCGGCTGAGTTGCTGAAACCAAACGCATCATTATTGATCGCACCGTCAATGGTTAAGTTGTTATAACGGAAATTACTTCCCGCAAAAGAGTTGTTGTTGGATTGTGGAGTTAAACGGGTAAAATCTGATAAACTCCTTCCCAATGTTGGCATGGTAGTTAACTGACGGCTTCCGATGGTAACACCACCGGGAACGGTTTTACGACCTGCAGCAGTAACGGTTACTTCCGTTAACTGGTTAGAAGCCTCTGATAACGCAACTTTTACATCGGGGTTAGCACCTAAACTCAGGTTCACATCATGAAACACCTGCTCTTTAAAACCTACAAATGAAAACTTGATGGTATAAGGTCCACCGGGTTTTAAGTTGGTAATATAGAATATACCCTTACTGTTGGTTTGCGTGGTACTGGTATAATTGGTTGGCTCGTACTTAACCGTTACGATAACGCCGCTCACAAAAACCCCTTTCGCATCTGTGATCTGGCCGCCTAAGGTTGAAGTTGTTTCCTGGGCGATAATTGTTGCAGGGACCATTAATATGGCCATTAAAGTAAGCACTGCAAGCATCTTTTTAAACATAGAAATTTGTTTTTTTTGATGCTGCAAAGTTGAATCGGCAATGTTACCGCAATGTTAACTAAAGGTTACCTACGTGTTAACAAACCGTTTATGGATGGGCCTGATTTTGGCAAATCCTGAGCATAATATTTACAAAAGACTTAATTTCAGCCAATTAAAGACCAACTTCAACCCAATGGACACGCATCTGCACCACGACTACCATAACCACAAAGAAGAGCATCTGACCAGTTCTGAGATCTTAACGGATATTGTTATAGGAATGTCGGACGGGCTTACAGTACCCTTTGCCCTTGCCGCCGGTTTGAGTGGTGCCGTAAAAGATGTACACCTGATCGTGATAGCGGGTATTGCAGAAATAGCTGCAGGTTCGATTGCCATGGGTTTGGGTGGTTACCTGGCAGGCAAGACCGAGCAGGATCATTATGCCAGTGAGCTGAGAAGGGAATATGATGAGATCGAACGCCTGCCCCATGTAGAAACCGAAGAAGTGCGTGTGTTTTTTGAGGGACTGGGACTGAGCAAAGAAGTACAGGACAAAGCAACGGCGGAGCTTATTAAAGACAAGGATCGTTGGGCCGACTTTATGATGAAGCATGAACTGGGCTTGGAAAAGCCCGATCCAAAAAGGGCAAGTAAGAGTGCTTTCAATATTGGTGTATCTTATATAATAGGTGGATTCATTCCTTTAAGCCCATACTTTTTTGTGGAAGATGGCATTTCAGGATTGAAAATATCCGCCATCGTTACTTTGGCCTGTTTATTCATTTTCGGATATTTTAAAAGCAAACTTACCGGTACCAATCCCTGGAACGGTGCTTTTAAAGTGGCAATCATTGGTGCAATAGCCGCTGGTTTTGCATTTGGGATCGCAAAATTGATAGAGGGATAATTATTGTCATAGAGGACACTGGTTACCACTGAAAGATGGTTATTGCAGCTGGTATTCACGCAACATTTTAGCTACTTTGATTGTCAATTGTAAGAATAATTGATTTTAGAACCGGCTACTATGAAACTGAAATCAGAGATCCTTACGTTAAAAGATATTGCAAAGGCATTGAAACTGTCTGTGGCTACGGTATCGAAAGCCGTAAGAGACAGTCATGAGATCAGTGATGCCACCAAGAAACTGGTGAACGATTATGCCAGTGAGCATCATTACAGGCCTAATCTGATGGCCCAGATGCTGCGGCATAAGAACGGAAGGAGTATTGGCGTGATCATTGGTGCTATCCCCAATAGTTTTTTTAGTGATGTTTTGAACGGGATGGAATCCATTACCTACCAGAAAGATTATCATATCATCATTACCCAAAGTCTTGAATCTGTGGAGCGTGAGCAAAAGAACCTCGAGCACCTTACGTGGCGAGCTGTTGATGGATTACTCGTGTCTCTTTCTGCAGAAACCACCTCCGTAGATCATTTTAAAGAAGTTCACGAATCCGGCATACCCATTGTGTTTTATGATCGTGTAACCGATGAGATCAAAACCCACCAGATAGTATCTGATAATATAGGTGGAACCTATCAGGGAACCATGCACCTGATCAAAAACGGGTATACACGTATTGCGCATATCACCAGTTCCAAGGAATTGTCTATTACCAAAGAACGTTTACTGGGTTATGAAAAAGCATTGAAAGAACAGGGCATACCCATCAACCCGGATTATATCAAATACTGTAAACACGGAGGAAAAGAAATAGGTGAGATAGAAACGGCTATTGATGATCTTTTGAAGATGAAACAACGTCCCGATGCCATCATTACCGCATCCGACAGGATCACCATTGGAGCGTTGGCGATCTTAAAAAAGAAAAAGATCTCCATACCTAAACAGATGGCGATGGTTGGCTATAGTAATTTTCATTCTCCTGAAATTTTTAACCCCGAGCTTACCACAATCAGTCAGGCAGCATTTGAAATGGGTCGAGCTGCTGCCGAATTGTTAATAAAACTGATCGAATCAAAAAGGCAACCTGCCAAATTTGAAAAAAGGGTATTGCCGATGGAATTGGTGGTGAGGGAGTCTTCGAAGGGGAGGAAAACATAGCGACAGATTTCAGACAACACCACTGATTTTTTCTGTGCCAGTCTGTGAAATCTGTGGCAAAATACTTACGCCGCTACCTGATCTTTGTTTCGCTCTATAAACAAATCATGATATACCTGAACACGCATCCAGAATTCAGCAGAGATATCCAATAGCTTTTCTAATTTGATAGCCAATGCAGCACCAACATTACGTTTGCCATGCAGTAACTCACTGAAATGACTTGGCTTCATCCCCAGCATTTCTGCAAATTTTGTTTTTTTAATATCCCTGGCAGCCAATTCCATTTGCAACACTTCACCGGGGTGGAGTGAGATATCGGTTTGGATTTCTTTGCCGCGGGCATTAACAACTTTATAGTTTGACATAATAATTCCTTTATAAAAACATTCTACTGATAGTGATTTGTAAGATCCTCAACAATCAAAATTTCATCAATCACAATTGACCGATCCTGTTCGCCGATCCGCATGATCAATCTATAATGATAATCTACCCGCACAGAATAATATCCTTTATTATCACCTTTGAGTGCTTCAAAATTAAGCCCTCGGAATTTTTTCAACTCCCTGATACTTTCTGCATTCTTAAGCATCAATATTGTTTTCTTGAACTTCAAAATCACTTCCTGAGAATACCGTGGTTTTCCAATAACCGGTTTCCCTTCAAAAAGCCTCTGCAGATAAGTATTATTAAATTCAATAATCATGGTTGATTAATTGATGTGTGTACCTGACCATTGAATTAATAATTCCCAAAAATAGGGAAAATAATTTAATTCCCAAATTGTGGGAATTAATAAAACAGTCAGAAGTCCGTAATCATACAAAGTTGCGAAATTTAAAAGCCGCATAACAGCGTATTTATACTTAGGTAGTTATCTATTTTGTTTTTCTTATTTGAAACAAAAAAACCGGGGTAGACACCCCGGTTCAATATTACCGTATCCAAAAAAATAAAACAATCACCCCTAACATAGCCGGGGCATAAGAAAGCAATCGAATGCAGCCATTGGCCGCTTATACAAAACGTAGGCTTTTTATTTTTATTTTCTGCAACCCATAAAAACAGGAATTTTGCGGCATGATACTGATAGATACCCATTGCCACCTTTACGGCGAGGAGTTTACCGCAGATATAGATACTGTGATAGAAAAGGCTCAGCAACAGGGCGTAACACGCTTTTATTTACCCGCCATAGATAGCGAAGCCATCCCGTCTATGATGGCACTGGAAGAGCAGTTCCCGGGCGTATGTATCCCTATGATGGGGCTCCACCCCTGCTATGTAAAAGAGAATTTTCGGGATGAACTGGTGATCGTGGGCAATTGGCTGGCCAAACGCCCTTTTGTGGCCATTGGCGAGATAGGGCTTGATCTTTACTGGGATAAGACCTTTGTTGACCAGCAATATGAAGCTTTCCACCTGCAAATGCAGTGGGCACTGGATATGGCCCTTCCTATTGTGATCCATACCCGCAATGCCATGCCTGAGACCATCGAAACCGTAAAACCCTATGCGGATAAAGGCCTACGCGGCATTTTCCACTGTTTCAGCGGCAATGCCGAAGAAGCCAAACAGGTAACCGGCATGGGCTTTCACCTGGGCATTGGCGGGGTAATTACCTACAAAAACAGCGGACTGGCCGATGCATTGGCAGATATTAACCCTGAATGGCTGGTTTTGGAGACCGATGCTCCCTATCTCACCCCCGTACCTTTTCGCGGAAAAAGGAATGAAAGCAGTTATTTACAGTACATCTTAGCCAAACTGGCTGAAGTTAAAAACCTTCCTGAAGCCGAGTTGGCGGCCATCACTACAGCCAATGCCCAAAAAATATTCGGTGGCTAACGCTGAAAAGCTATTTTTGCAGTCCTTTAAACGGGAGGCTTATTCCAAAAGCCAGTGTAAGACCCGTTAATAAACAGAGAGGTGTCCGAGTGGTTGAAGGAGTCCCGACACAGTCGGGAGAAAGTGTGTCCACGACAATGAACAGGGTTCAAGTTTTGGATTGAAAATAATATAGAGAGGTGTCCGAGTGGTTGAAGGAGTCCCGACACAATCGGGAGAAAGTGTGTTCACGACAATGAACAGGGTTCAAGTTTTGGATTGAAAATAATATAGAGAGGTGTCCGAGTGGTTGAAGGAGTCCCGACACAGTCGGGAGAAAGTGTGTT
>CANGOX010000067.1 GCA_947455605.1 Chitinophagaceae bacterium | reverse complement strand
TTTGATGATGATGAAGACGATGATTTCTGATCATCCACTACCTGCATGGTGAAAAGAACTACCGCATCTTTCCCGATTAAAAATATTGATCAATTCAAACAGCAAATGTTGAACTGGGCCAACCGGTTCAACATTTGTTGTTTTCTGGACAACCATCAATACACTTCCCCCTTTCAATCTGTAGAATGTTTAGCAGCGGTAGGTGCCGTAAGAACCTTTACAGCCACAGATAATATACTGGATCAACTCAACACTTTCTGCAACCTTGAAAAAGACTGGCTATTCGGCCATCTCAATTATGATCTGAAGAATGCCATAGACCCCCTTCAATCCCATCATCCGGATAACATCGGTTTCCCCGATGTATTTTTCTTTCAGCCTGAGATCGTTTTACAATTGAATGATGATGTGTGCTTCATTGCTTCTTTAACAAAAGATCCGGAAATTATCCTGATTGAAATACAGAACAGTCCATGGACCATGGACCATGGACCATGTACGATCACTACCCAACCCAGAATTACCCAACAGGAATATATTGCGATCATCCAACAACTGCTCCACCACATCCACCGCGGCGATTGTTACGAGATCAATTTTTGTCAGGAGTTTTATGCAACAGATGTACAGGCAGATCCTTTGAGATTATATAACCGTTTAACTGCCGTATCACCTAACCCCTTCTCTTCTTTTTATAAGCTTAATGATAAATACCTGCTTTGCGCCAGTCCGGAAAGATATATGCAGCGAAAGGGCAACCATATCATCTCACAGCCGATAAAAGGCACATTTAAAAGAGACCTGAACAATGAAGCAGCTGATCAAAAACTGAAAACACAATTACAGCAAAGCGAAAAGGACCGCACAGAGAATGTAATGATCGTAGATCTGGTGCGGAACGACCTAAGCCGGATCTGCAAAGAAGGTTCTGTAAAAGTGGATGAGTTATTCGGCGTATATACTTTTCCGCAGGTTCACCAGATGATCTCTACCATTAGTGGTGACCTGAAAGAGGAAGTAACTTTTTCAGAAATGATCAAAGCCACATTTCCTATGGGCAGTATGACAGGTGCACCCAAGAGAAAAGTAATGGAGTTGATAGAACAATATGAAAAAACAAAACGGGGGATCTATTCCGGTGCAGTGGGATATATCAATCCTGAAAAAGATTTTGATTTCAATGTTGTGATCAGGAGTATCCTTTATAATGTATCCAGCCAATACCTATCTTACCTGGTTGGTGGAGGTATCACAGCACAAAGTGATCCGGAAAAAGAATATGAAGAATGTTTATTAAAGGCGGAGGCGATGAAACAGGTTTTACTGTAATGTTGTATATCTAGAAACAACAGTTCCTTCTAGTAAAGCCTTTACAGATTCTATCAGCAGGCTTTCTTTACGGGTTTCAAAAATAGCAGCCTTATCTTTTTGTAACCGCATGGGGTATTTTTTACCCTCCGATAAAGTTTTATCAAACCCCGGATTCCATTTATTGAATTGAGCAGGATCCATAGCCAGGCTGCTGGTTACGATCCTTGAATTATAGCGGCCACTGATCTCCAAAACGGTGGTAGCAGCCAATTCATCCGTACTCAACATAACTTCTTCCGGTTTGGCAGTATTGGCTCTTTGTATCAGGGTTTCACCGGCGGTGAGGGTTGTCCAGCCACCACTTCCTTCCATTATATAGTGCGTACCAATGAATTTTTTTACGTGGGTTCTGGTTTCTTCCGGTAAATAATATTGGAGACTCCAGAAATCACGGCTCCCCGCTTTTCTGATCGCCTGTCTTACCCTGCCCGAACCACCATTATATGCAGCCACTACCAATAGCCAATCGCCAAACTCCTCATACAATTCCTTCATTAGCTTGGCAGCAACATGGGTGCTTTTATAATAGTCCATCCGGTCATCGGTGTTGCCGGTGCGTAAACCAAACCTTCTGGCTTCATCAGGCATCAATTGCCATGGACCAACCGCCCCTGCCCATGAAACCAGTCCCGAACTTAAATGACTCTCAATCACACTCAGGTATTTCATTTCTTTAGGGAGCCCATAGAGTTCTAGGATATTATCATAAAGGTCAAAATATGGTTTGCCCCAGCTTTTCATTCTTTCCAGCTCCTTCCCTTGCTTACGTACATATTCCTGTACAAAAGAAACCGCTCTGGGGTTTAACTGGGCCGCATAAGGTTTGGAAGCATCAAATCGATTATTGCTGAACAGGCTTTTGAATCCATTCTTATCAGAAATAGTGCTGTCGGCAACAGCCCTGTCTGTATTGGCAGCTCTCTCTCTGAACGACATCGTACCCATACTGCCAGCCACAAAAGCAAAGCCCACCAGGGTTATTTTACTGATGGATATACGACTGCCGATATGAATGCCAAACCATTGCATAATAGGTAACACTTGTTTATTGGGTATTGAGCTGATCAGCTCTGCCGAATCTTCGGCCTGTATTAAACCCTTTGAGCCTTTCCGGGGTTAGTTGGCCATACTTGCCAGCTGTTTTGAAAGACGCAGCAAAGATACCTCATCAAAATGAGAAGTCATAACCTGCAGGCCAAAGGGCAGTCCATTGGAATGTTTGAATAAAGGGATGGAAATAGCCGGTATTCCTACCAGATTTGGGAACACGGTATAGATATCAGCCAGGAACATCTCAATCGGGTTGCTGCTCTTCTCACCTATCTTAAAAGCGGTAGAAGGTACTGTGGGTGAAATAATGGCATCAAATTCAGAAAAGATGGCTTTTGTTTTGTCGCTTAGAAGCCGTCTAACCTGTTGAGCTTTAGTGAAATAGGCATCAAAATAGCCGGCACTTAATACAAAGGTTCCCAGCATGATCCTTCGCTGTACTTCTTTGCCAAAACCCCTGCTTCTGGAGTCTTTGTATAGTTCAGTGAGATCGATATCCTTCTGATCGGTCCGATAACCAAATTTCACTCCGTCGAAGCGCGAAAGATTGCTGGATGCTTCTGCGGTAGTTAACACATAGTAAGTAGGAACAACATGTTCAAGTAATTCAAAATCAACCGCTTTTACCGTATGGCCCTCGTCTGTTAATTTTTTGATAAACGACTCGGTCTGAGCTTTGATTTCAGGATCCAAGCCGGGATGATCCAGAGATTCTTTGAAATAAGCGAGTGTATATTTTTTCTCTTCCCCATGTATCAATGAAGCATAAGCCGGCACTTCTTTGGGTGAGACTGTACTGTCAAAATCATCTTCTCCCGAAATGATCTCCAACACTAAAGCGGCGTCATCTACCGTATTGGAAAAAATACCGATCTGGTCAAAGGAGGATGCATAAGCAATAAGCCCGTATCTGGAGATCCTGCCATAGGTTGGTTTCAATCCTACCACACCACAAAAATCTGCGGGTTGACGAACAGAACCACCCGTATCTGAGCCCAGACTGATCATACATAAACCTGCCTGTACCGCCACTGCCGATCCACCTGATGAGCCACCCGGTACACGGGTTTCATCGAGGGCATTTTTAACATGCCCAAAAGCTGAGTTCTCATTACTGCTGCCCATGGCAAATTCATCGCAGTTCTGACGGCCGATAATAATTGCACCTGCTGCCAATAATTTTTCAACGGCAGTTGCATTGTATATCGCAGTAAAATTTTCGAGAATTTTTGATCCTGCGGAAAGTGGGTGGCCTTTGTAACTGATCACATCTTTTAAGCCAACGACTACTCCATGTAAAGGAGTAAGTAATGCGCCTTGTGTTCTTTGCAGATCCAGCGCAGCTGCGTGTTTCAGAGCTTCTTCTTCATACACATCCAGAAATGCATTGAGATGCTTTTTCTGTTGGATTAACGCCAAATAACAACGAACGGCCTCCACACAGGTGGTTTGGCCGTTCTGTAATGCGATATGATAGTCTTTGATTGTGCTGAAGCGAAACAAAGGCTAGGTTGCTTTTTTGTAGGAGTAAATTACGGTTGCGGAGTAGTGCTCTGATCTTTTTCTTTCATGCCTTCTTCCAGTTCTTTCTTCACGTTGTTTTTAGCATCGTTGAACTCACGGATACCTTTACCCAGGCCACGCATAAATTCAGGGATTTTTCTTCCACCGAATAATACCAGAACGACTACTGCGATCAGCAAAATTTCTTGAAATCCTAAGTTGCCCATAATGATTGTTTTAAGAGGGTCAAAGTTAAGGCAAAACAAATGTCTTGTCCTAAAATAAATATTGATTACCTGAGATAGACAAAACAAAAAAGCGGAAGTTTAGTTGTAACCAAACTTCCGCCTTGAATATCTGAACCCGGAAACGATTAATAACGTTTTTCCTTGATACGTGCGCTCTTACCGCTACGATCACGCAGGTAGTATAATTTAGCGCGGCGTACTTTACCCGCTTTGTTAAATACAATAGAATCGATGTTTGGTGACAGGAGCGGGAATAAACGCTCTACACCTACTCCGTCAGAGATCTTACGTACAGTGAATGAAGACGTAGCTCCATTACCCTGTGTTTTGATCACATCGCCACGGAAACTCTGGATACGCTCTTTACCACCTTCTACGATCTTGTAGTTAACGGTAATATTATCACCGGCTTTAAAGCTCGGATGAGTCTTTGTTGTTGTCAATTGGTCGTGTACAAACTGAACTGCTGCGTTCATAACTTTTAATTTTTGCGGACGGCAAAGGTAGGGAAATAATTAGTAATTAATAGTTAGTAATTAGTAATTTTTTTTACCTCGCTACGTTAATCGCCCTTTTTTCACGGATTACGGTTACTTTGATCTGACCAGGATAGGTCATTTCTGTCTGTATTTTCTGGGCTATTTCGAAGCTCAATTTGTCACTGTCTACGTCGCTAACCTTATCAGCCTCAACGATTACCCTCAATTCCCGGCCAGCCTGAATGGCATAGGCTTTTTCTACGCCCGGATAGGCCATAGCGAGATTTTCGAGGTCTTTGATACGCTGGAGGTACTGCTGCATGATCTCACGGCGGGCACCGGGACGGGCACCGCTGATAGCATCACAAGCCTGTATGATAGGGGAAATCACATATTGCATCTCCATTTCATCGTGGTGGGCACCGATAGCGTTCACCACCGCAGGATTCTCACCGTATTTCTCAGCTAATTTAGCCCCCAAAAGAGCATGGGTAAGTTCGGTTTCTTCATCAGGAACCTTACCAATATCGTGTAATAAACCGGCGCGTTTTGCCAATTTCGGGTTCATACCCAGTTCTGCGGCCATGATGGCGCACAAATTGGCTGTTTCCCTGCTGTGCATCAATAAGTTCTGACCATAAGAAGAACGGAAACGCATCTTTCCTACCAAACGAACCAATTCTTTGTGTAATCCATGGATGCCCATTTCGATCACCGTTCTTTCACCAATTTCCATGATCTGCTCTTCCAGCTGGCGACGGGTCTTTTCTACCACTTCCTCAATACGGGCCGGGTGGATACGTCCGTCTGAAACCAGTCTTTGCAGGCTTAAACGGGCAATTTCCCTACGCAATGGATCGAATGAAGAAAGGATAATGGCTTCAGGTGTATCATCTACGATCAGATCAACACCGGTTGCGGCTTCAATGGCGCGGATATTTCGTCCCTCACGGCCAATGATCTGCCCTTTGATCTCATCTGTTTCCAGGTTAAATACGGTAACCGTATTCTCAATGGTTACTTCTGCAGCCGTACGCTGTATGGATTGGATAACAATTTTGCGGGCTTCTTTATTGGCTTTCAGCTTGGCGTCTTCAATGATCTCCTGCTGTAAAGTGAGCGCCTGTGAATGCGCTTCTGCCTTCAGGCTTTCGATCAATTGAGATTTGGCTTCTTCGGCACTCAATCCGGCAATTTTTTCTAAGCGGCGGATATGTTCTTCCTGGTGTTTTTCCAGTTCCGTACGTTTGTTATTTACGACCTCTATCTGGCGGTTCAGGTTATCCTTGATTACTTCATTATCCTTGATCTGCTTGTCTAAAGAAGCTTCTTTCTGGTTAATGGCAACCTCTTTCTGTTTGATGCGGTTTTCCTGCTCACCCAGTTTCCGGTTACGTTCCATTACATCACGGTCGTAATCAGATTTTAACTGAACAAACTTCTCTTTTGCTTCGAGCTGTTTTTCTTTTTTAATGGTCTCGGCCCTTAATTCGGCCTCTTTGAGAATGTTCTGGGCCTGGTGTTCTGCGTCTTCTACCTGTTTTTTGGTGTTTTTGGAAAAGATCAGTCTACCCGCTATAAGCCCCACAATTAGTGCAGATACACCAATTATAATCGATAGTAATGTTTGGTCCATTGTTTTGGCAAGTTTTAAAATAGTTCACAATATGTCGTGGTTCACATCTCATTTTCCTGTAATAAGTAAATGATATTCTACGAAGATAATTAAATAAGTATGAAGTACGAGCTACGAAGTACGAACTTATTGAATTGGACGGGGTTAGGGAACAGAAACCAAGCATTTAAGAATCATAAAATAGCCGAGATCTTTATCGGATTACTTAAGAAACCCCTTCATACCTCGTACTTCTACCTTCTTACTTACAATTGGCTTTCTGCGAGGGCCTTATCTACCATTTTTTCGAGAGAAGCGAGTTTTTCAGCGGCTTCATCCAGCTTTACCAATTCGATCCCTGACTGGTTTTGTTCGGTGGCGAACCAGAGGAGTACCATAGACACATAGTCCTGCATGTCTTTTCCGGCAAACTGGGTCTTGAACTCTCCGATCTTATCATTGATGAGCCCGGCGGTCTTTCTGACCATTTCCTCATCGGCCGATTCAATTTTGAGGCGGTAGTTGCGGTCGGCGATCAGGATATTAACGGGTATGAGTTCAGACATGGGTTAGGTATTTAAAAGGGCCAGACATTTATCGATCTCTTTCAGATATACATCGATCCGTTTGCCCAAAGCCTGCTTTTCGGCTGCATCCAGGTTTCCGGCGCCAAGTTTTAGGGTATCTACTTTCTGGTGGAGGGATTGAATGAATTGTTCCTGCTCATCTACCTGACTTACCGCTTTATCCAGTTCTTTTTTCAGGCGCTGGTTCTCTTTCAGCAATACAGATTGCTGCTTCAGCAGGAGCTGAAGTTTATCCTGTATGTTCCTGATTTGAAGATCCAGATCAACCATCGGTCTAAGATAAAGGCAAAGCGGAAGAAAACTGCATTTTTATTGCACTTATTATTCACGATTGGCTAATAATTAAGGGGTTGCGTTAGGGCAACTTATTTTCTGATCTCTGCAGCCAGATCTGTTTCAAAACCCTGTATGAGTTTGGCAACCATTCCGTCTACCTCTTTATCCGTTAATGTTTTCTCATCGTCTGAAAAAGTAAAACTGATCGCCATCGATTTCTTATCGGCTCCCAATTTCTCGCTTTCAAACACATCGAAAAGGCGGAGATCTTTCAGCTTGCCCAATTTTACTTTTTTAACCACATTTTCAATGGATTCAAAAGTAGTAGAGCGGCTAACCACCATGGCCAGATCGCGCTGCATCACGGGGAATTTATTTACCTCTTTGTAACGGATCTTGTTTTTGGCAACGGCATCATACAAAGCTTCAAAACGGATATCGAGAATGAACACGGGTTGTTTGATATCGAAAACCTGCAGTTTGGATTGCGCCACTTCTGCCAGTTTACCTATTTGTTTTTTACCCAGGTAAATATCCAGTGCCCATCCGTTTTGTTCGGAAGCTGTGAATTGGATGCCTTCTAATCCTGCTAACGACAAAACCGCAGCAGCCAATCCTTTGATTCGGTAAAAACTTTGTGGCTTACCCTTCTCCTGCCATACATCTGAATGACTTGATCCGGTAGTGTATAAACAAAGATGTTCTTCTTCGTAATAAGCACCCACCGCTTTCTGGTGATAGGTTTTACCAAATTCAAATAACTGCAGATCGTTATTCTTTCGGTTCAGATTCCAGGCAATGGATTCCAATCCGGTTTCCAGCATAGATGGACGAAGCACGTTCAGTTCTTCACTTAAATTATTCAGCATCTTCACCGTTGTTGACAATACTTCTTCATCAAAGTATTTGCTGTTGGTGATAGAGTTGGTGAGTATTTCAACAAAGCCCTGTCCTACTAAATAATTCGCGATCTTATCTTTCAAAGATTCTTTCATGCCCAGGCTTTCTACAGCCGGACTGATGGTAATGGTAGCCGGAATTTCTATATTATCCAATCCGTCAATACGTACAATTTCTTCAACAATATCTGCAGGTAAGGTAATATCAGGTTTGCTATAAGGAACCGCCACGCGCAATTCATCCTGTCCCTCCCGAACGATCTCAAAACCAAGACTGGTAAGGATCTTGGTGATCTTATCAGAATGATAATTCTTACCGCTCAATTTTTTGAGGTAATGATTTTTAAGGCTTACTTCTGTTTTGGGTTTGGGATCCGGATATACATCGGTTACTTCACTGCTGATCTCACCACCGGCAATTTCTTTGATCAGTAATGCTGCGCGTTTCAACACATTTACCGTATTGGAAATATCCACTCCTTTTTCAAAACGGGTGGCCGCATCGGTACGAAGATCATGGCGAACAGAAGTTTTGCGGATGCTCACAGGGTTGAACCAGGCACTCTCTAAAAAGATCTTTGTAGTGCTTGCTTTAACCCCGCTTTTGGCTCCTCCAAAAACACCGCCGATACACATGCCGTTCTTTGCATTGCAGATCATCAGATCTTCACTGCTTAATTTTCTTTCTTTCTCATCCAGTGTTATGAACGTAGTGCCATCCGCAAGATTTTTTACAATGATCTCATTACCTGTTACTTCCTCTGCATCAAATGCATGTAAAGGCTGGCCGGTTTCATGTAATATAAAATTGGTGATGTCTACAATATTATTGATCGAACGGATACCAATCACTGTTAATCTATCCTTCAGCCACTGAGGCGAATCTGCAACCGTAACCCCACTGATGCTTACCCCGGCATAACGCTGGCAGGCGTCTGCATTCTCAATGGTGATCTTTATCGGCAGGTTATGATTGTCTGCTTTGAACCCGTTCACAAAAGGGCTTTTGGCTTTGGCTTCTTTGATATGATACGTGAGATAGGCACAAACATCTTTGGCCACACCCATATGGCTCATGGCATCCATCCGGTTGGGTGTAAGGCCTATTTCGTAGATCCAATCTGAATAAGGTTTGAAGTACTCAGCAGCAGGTGATCCGGGTTTTGCATCAGCAGGCAAAACAATAATGCCTTCATGGCTGGTACCAATCCCGATCTCATCTTCGGCACAGATCATCCCATGACTTTCCACACTGCGGATCTTGGCCACCCGCATGGTAAGCGGGTCTCCGGTAATAGGGTAAATAGTTGTTCCTAAAGTGGCAACCACTACTTTTTGTCCGGCAGCCACATTAGCCGCCCCGCAAACGATCTGTAAAGGTTCAGCACCGCCTACATTTACTTTGGTCAGTTTCAGTTTATCCGCATTGGGATGCTGGCTGCATTCCAAGACCTCACCGATCACCAGTCCGGAAAGACCCCCTTTGATACTTTCAAACTTTTCCAGGCTTTCCACTTCCAAACCTATAGACGTAAGGATCCTGGAGAGTTTTTCGGGCTCAATAGCTTCGGGGAGATAATCGTGTAACCAATTGTAACTGATCGTCATAGTTGCTTGCGCTTTTCGGGGGGCAAAAATAGGTTATAAAGTTGTGAATCGTGAGTGGTGAGTAGTGAGTAGTGAGTAGAAAGCGCCAGACTACTCACTGCTCACTACTCACAAAAGGCATTTTTCACCTGCCAATAGTTACTGCTTTTCCCCAAAAACCGCCCTATTTCCCCAAAAAATCTTTCTGCACAGGAATATGTGGATTAGCCTGTTAAAGCATTGGAAAACTTTTGAAAATGGTGGATAAGCTTAGTAAATTGTGTGAATAGGGAGCTAATTGCTGTGGATAGTGTATGAATTGCCTGTGGATGAAAAATGCAAGAAAAAGTTTTTTACTCCCACATTCTAACCCATATATTCGCTCCCCCTATCCTGCAGGTAACAATTCGGTAACTTTGGATTAACCGGCAGAATGGAATGAAGAAACCAAAGACTAACCCAAACTGAATAGAAGAAAAATGGACCTGACCAGCCTGAATAAAGACCGTAAAAGAAGGAAGACATCGATAGACATGAGCACCATGATGTATGGAAAGGTGCCACCTCAGGCCAAAGAACTGGAAGAGGCGGTACTGGGTGCCGTAATGCTGGAAAAAAGTGCATTTGATACCATCTCTGAGATCATCAAACCGGAATGTTTCTATGTAGAAGCCAACCAGCTGATCTATAAAGCCATGCAGGGCCTGCAGCAAAAAAGTATGCCCATTGATATCCTTACCGTAGTGGAAGAGCTGAAGATGCGTGAACAGCTGGATGCAGTAGGCGGGCCATATTATGTTACCAAACTCACCAATGCGGTTGTTTCTACTGCCAATATTGATGCACACGCGAGGATCGTGTTACAGAAATTCATTCAGCGTGAACTGATCCGTATCAGTGGAGAAATTATCGGGGATGCCTATGAAGACAGCACCGATGTATTTGACCTGCTGGATGAGAGTGAGACCAAGATGTTCAACATCACCAACAATTACCTGAAGAAGAATTTTGAAGATATTCAGAATGTATTGGCCAAGACCATCAACCGGATTGATGAGTTGCGTACCAAGACAGAAGATATTTCGGGTGTGCCCAGTGGTTTCCCTACACTGGATCGTATCACGTATGGATGGCAGCCAACCGATTTAATTATTCTCGCTGCACGTCCTTCCGTTGGTAAAACGGCATTTGCCCTGAACCTGGCGAGGAACTCTGCGCTGCATCCAACCAAACCCGT
Source organism: Chitinophagaceae bacterium (assembly GCA_947455605.1). Taxonomy (GTDB): domain Bacteria; phylum Bacteroidota; class Bacteroidia; order Chitinophagales; family Chitinophagaceae; genus Sediminibacterium. The sequence goes on along the minus strand of CANGOX010000067.1, from coordinate 9,910 downwards.
TCCGGTGGGTTTCTTCTCTTTGGAGATGAGTGCCTCACAGTTGGTGCAGCGTATCTTAAGTGCAGAGAGTGAGATCAAGATGGAAAAGATCAGCCGGGGTAAACTGGAGAACCATGAGTATGAACAATTGCTGAGTAAGGGTATTAAAAAATTAGAAGTTGCACCCATCTATATTGATGATACAGCCGCATTGAACATTTTCGAATTCCGTGCCAAAGCCAGAAGATTGGTGAATAAACATAATGTGGGCATAATCATCATTGACTATTTACAGTTGATGAGTGGTACCGGCGATAAAGGCAGTAACCGTGAACAGGAGATCAGTAATATCTCCCGTAACTTAAAAGCACTCGCGAAAGAATTGAACGTTCCCATTATCGCACTGAGCCAGTTAAGCCGTGCGGTGGAAACCAGAAAAGAAAGCAAGATGCCGCAATTGAGTGATCTCCGTGAATCGGGTGCGATTGAGCAGGATGCAGATATGGTTATGTTCATATACCGTCCGGAATACTATGAAGTAATGAACAATGAACATGGTGAAAGCACGCATGGTGAAACGCATATCCGTATAGCCAAACATAGAAACGGTTCGCTCGAGACCATTAAACTCCGCGCCAAACTGGAGATCCAGAAATTTGAAGAATGGGATGGTGATGGTGGTTTACCGGGCTTAGGCAGTAACTGGAAACCAATAGGCCCTACTACCCCACCAGCGGGCGGCGGTGGTGATGCCGGCGATGGCGGCAAACTTTTTTTACAAAGAGGCAGTAAAATGAATAGCGGTGATTTTGATGAGGGGATTGAGAATGATGCACCATTTTAAGTATGATGGATGAAGTACGAAGTACGAATTGATTCGATGCTCATACTTCAAAATAATTCGTACTCCTAACCTCGTACTTCGTACTTACTTATGTCAGTTCCTTTTTTCTACGAAACCGAAATACCTCAACTCCATTCTCACTTTACCCTGAGTGAAGAAACCAGCAAGCATTGTATACAGGTACTAAGAATGAAAGTAGGAGAGTATTTACAACTTACTAACGGACTAGGCATTTTATACAAAGCCACTATAGTAAGTGAGGACAAAAAGAAAACCATAGTTCTCATTGAAGAAGCGAAAACCATTACTGCCCATTCCAAAAAGATAATTATTGCGATTTCATTATTGAAGACCAACAATCGATTTGAATGGTTTTTAGAGAAAGCAACTGAGATAGGCGTTGCTGAAATTCAACCCATCATTACTGCAAGAACCGAACATCATCGTTTCAGACATGATCGAATGAATGCGATCCTTATCGCTGCCATGTTGCAGAGCCAGCAGGCCTGGTTGCCTGTTTTGCAGGAGCCTGTTTCGTATGCAGATCTGATCAGAAAATCTGCTCATGCACAGAAACTGATCGCACATTGTGAGGAAGATTCGAAACAGTTCATCAAAGATCTCCCACTATCAAATGATACACAAATATTGATCGGTCCTGAAGGAGATTTTAGCAAAGAAGAAATTAAACTGGCACTGGATAATCATTACCTGCCCGTAAGTTTAGGCGATACCCGGTTAAGGGCCGAGACCGCCGGCATAGTAGCAGCCACTCTTTTAGCTAACAGATAATTTTTACGCAGAGGCGCAAAGGCGCGTTAAAAAAAATTGCGCCATTGCGCCTCTGCGTGCCTCTCAATTTTCATACATTCGTTCCACAACCGTTCTCTATGCAAGTGATTGAAGTAAACAGTACAGACTCCGTTCAGGATTTTCTGGAAATAAATGCTTTACTGAATAAAAGCAACCCGGCTTATATCCGTCCGTTGGATAATGAGGTGAAAGAAGTATTCGATCCCGCTAAAAACAAGAATTACAAATACGGTGAAACCAACCGCTGGATAGCCATGGATGATGAAGGAAATCCGGTGGGCCGTATTGCCGCTTTTACCAATTCCAGATACATCAATAAAGGAACTGAATTTCCTGTGGGGGGCGTTGGTTTTTTCGACTGTATCAACGACCAGCCATTGGCCAATTTATTGTTTGATACCGCTAAAGAATGGCTTCAAAGCAAGGGTATGGTTGCCATGGATGGCCCTATCAATTTTGGCGACCGCGATAAATGGTGGGGATTGATGGTGGAAGGTTTTGACAGCGAGCCTATGTATGGTATGTCGTTCAACCCATCCTACTATGAGGAATTGTTCAATAATTACGGGTTTCAGAATTATTATAATCAGTATTACTATTCTATGCAGGTGGATGATCCCTTGCCACCCCGTTTTCCGGAAAGACATGCGAAGTTCAAGGCTAAAGCGGGTTACGAAGCCAGACATATCACGTTTGATAAATTAGAAAAATACGCAGGTGATTTTGCAACCGTATACAATGCCGCATGGGCACAACACGGTGAGGCAAAAGAGATCACGCATGAACAGGTGATCAAACTATTCAAAAAAATGAAACCGGTAATGGACCCGAGGATGGTCTGGTTTGCCTATTTCAAGGAAGAGCCGATTGCCATGTTCATCAATATCCCCGATCTGAACCAGTATTTCAAACATTTTAATGGCAAGTTCGGCCTCTTTCAAAAACTACAGCTTCTCTGGATGAAATTCAGGGGAACCAATAAGCGGTTAACAGGCCTTGCTTTTGGCGTAGTACCCAAATACCAGGCACTGGGTATAGATAGTTTTATGATCTATGAATGTGGTTTACTGGTACAGAATAAAGGCTGGTATTATCAATACGAAATGGGTTGGGCCGGCGACTGGAATCCGAAGATGATCAATATTTACAGAAGTCTCGGTGGTGTACAAAGCCGCAGAATGGTCACTTTCCGCTATATGTTCGATGAAAATATTCCTTTTGAACGGCATCCGGAGATGGAGTATAAATAAAAGACAAAAGAATCAAGGTTCAAGAAACAGCATTCAAGATGCCGGATTTCAAATTGTGCAAAAATGCCTTGGAGTTTGCGCCCCGAACCTTGATGCTTCTCAGTATATTGCACTTCCTATATGGACAATAAATTCATCGTTTCAGCACGTAAATACAGACCACAGAATTTCAATACGGTGGTAGGGCAGTCGCATATCACAACCACATTAAAAAATGCGATTAAGAACAACCAGTTGGCGCATGCATTTTTGTTTTGCGGTCCAAGGGGAGTGGGAAAAACTACCTGTGCGCGTATCCTTGCCAAAACGATCAACTGTACCAATCAAACGGCAGATGGCGAAGCCTGTAACACCTGTAACAGCTGCGTATCATTCGATGCAGGAACTTCTTTAAATATTCATGAACTGGATGCGGCAAGTAATAACTCGGTAGATGATATCCGCTCCTTAGTTGAACAGGTTCGTTTTGCACCACAGGCCGGAAAATACAAAGTATATATTGTGGATGAGGTACACATGCTCAGCACCAGTGCCTTTAATGCCTTCCTGAAAACACTGGAAGAACCGCCACCTTATGCCATTTTTATTTTAGCCACTACCGAAAAACATAAGATCCTTCCCACCATCTTAAGCCGTTGCCAGATCTTCGATTTTAAACGGATCACCAACAATGATACGGTGATGCATTTGCAGGAGATCGTTGATAAAGAAGACATTAAAGCAGAGAAAGCCGCATTACAGGTAATTGCTCAGAAGAGTGAGGGCTGTATGCGCGATTCATTGAGCATCCTTGATAAGATCGTAAGCTTTACCAACGGAACGCTTACTTATCAGAATACATTAGAGCACCTGAACATACTTGATGAGGATTATTATTTCAAAATGCTTGAAAGTATGCAGCAACAGGATATGGCAGGCGCCATGTTACTGTTTGATGAAATTAACCGAAAGGGGTTTGAAGGTGATCTGGTACTGAACGGATTTGCTGAGTTCATCCGTAACATACTGGTGTGTAAGGATGAGAAATCTGCCGGTCTTTTAGAAGTAGTAGAAGGTATGCAGCCTAAATATATTGCTACTGCTTCCAAAACAAGTCTCTCTTATCTGGTAAGTGCACTGAATATTCTGAATGAAGCTGAGATCAATTATAAAATGGCCCGCAACAAAAGGTTGCATGTAGAACTCACATTGATCAAGCTGAATTTTTTGCAGCAGGCTATTGAACTTTCCAACGATAACGGAACGGTTGTTAAAAAAAAACGGCTTGATGGCCCCGTTGCGTTCAGAACCAAAGCATTAACACCGCTGCAATTCAAACCGGCAACGCCGGCTGCTACCGAATCGAAACTATATATTGAGCAAAAACCGGTTGCACAACCAGTAAATAAACAGCCAACGCAAACAGTTGCTGCACCACCTCCGCCGCCAACCAGAACCATACCAAAGCCCATAGCACCCAATGGTACCAAGACCAATCTGCTGGATACTTTACGTGCCAAATATGGCGACCAGTATGCTATTGAAGAAGTAAAAGAAGCCGAAACATTAACCATGGAAAGGCTGAAACTATGTTGGGATAGTTATGCAGTGATCCTCGAAAAACAACTCAAACATTCTTCAGCAGGTACTTTCAAATCTGCCAGATTGGTGATTGAATCGGAGATCCGTTTTACGGTTACTGTATCCGCACTTACTTCTCAAAAATTTGTGGAACAGGAGAGAATGATGCTGCTAGATCATTTGCAAAAAGAATTCAATAACCGTACCATCAGTTTTGATGTACTGGTAGATGCAGGAGAAAAAGAAGATGTTCCGGTACATATGCGCCTCAACAGCAAACAGAAATTTGAACATATTGCCGCTCAGTATCCTTTAGTGAAAGAGTTGAAGGACAGGTTAAAACTTGAAATAGACTACTGATCATTAAATAATATTCAAACCGTGCCTTTGTGCCCTGGTGAGCAAATAATTTACTCATCAGGGCACAAAGGCACGGTTTGTTTACGGAGGGTATAGTCTTCTCTTTTTACGCGAAAAGTCTTATTTTAGAAAGACAAATCAAATGATCACATGCCACTTTCCACTTTAAAATATACCAATGGGGAAGTAACGGTTATATGGAAACCGGATACTTGTATTCACAGCAAGATCTGCTGGACAGAATTAAGGGAAGTATTCGACCCCTTCAAACGCCCATGGGTGAATATGGAAGGAAACACAACAGAAAGAATCATTGAACAGATCAAAAAATGCCCGAGTGGGGCCTTGAGTTATTATATGAATGAGGAAAAGCCGGAAGAATGATCTTCGTGAGTGGTGAGTGAACCATATACTCACAACTGACGTCTCACGACTCAAGCTCCACTACACTTTCTTTGTCCCCGAATACCCGTTCTTCAGCAACCACTGCAGCACCTTATCCCGCTGATCACCCTGAACAATAGCTTCGCCATCTTTTACGCTGCCGCCCGTACCGCAGAAATTCTTTAATTGTTTACCAAGGATCTCCAGATCTTCTTCTTTACCAATAAAACCGGTAACCAATGTAACTGCTTTACCTGCCCGTTGTTTGGTATCTAAACGGATGCGGAGTTTTTGTTGATTGACAGGAAGTGTTTCTGCTGCAGCCTGATCTTCCTCTTCAAAACGAAAAGACGGATCTGTACTGAAGACAAAACCACGTGCATCAGGTTTATTCTTTTTACTCATGCTGTTGTATTTCTTCTCTGCGAAAACTCCCTGTACCTTGTTTCTCTGCGGTGAAAAGAGCTCATTCACCGCAGAGAAACAGAGGAGCAGAGTTAGCGCAGAGTTATATTAAAACTGCTTTTAAGCTCAGATCAAAACTTTGGGCCTGGTGTATCAAACCCCCAACACTCACATAATCTACGCCAGTTGCTGCATAAGATTCAATGGTATTTAAATTTATACCTCCACTGGCTTCTGTTTCAAAAGCACCATTAATTATCTTTAAAGCTTTAACGATCAGATTGGGTTCAAAATTATCCAGCATAATGCGGAATACTTTTCCTTTACCCATTGCACAAACTTTCTCTACATCAGTCAGATTTCTGGTTTCCACTTCTATTTTTAAGGGGAGATTTTTCTGTTGTGTGTAACGGTATGCCGCTTCGATGGCCGGTTCAATACCGCCACAATAATCAATATGGTTATCCTTCAGCATGATCATATCATACAAACCAAAACGATGATTGGTACCTCCGCCAATACGCACGGCTTCTTTTTCGAGTAAACGGAAATTGGGGGTGGTCTTTCGGGTGTCAAGAAGTTTTGTATGATAGCCTTTCAGCTTATTGGTATATTGCCTTGTAAGCGTAGCAATGCCGCTCATCCGCTGCATACAATTCAGGGCCAGGCGCTCACATTGTAAAATGGTATGCACCAGTGCAGTTACTTCAAAAGCTTTTTCTCCAACCGCCATTACATCGCCGTCTTTCTTAAAAGCAACGAATTCAATACCCGGCTCTACAAAACGAAATATTTTTTCCGCAACGGCAAGACCAGCCAACACCCCATCCTGTTTGATCTTGAGAACGGCTTTTCCTTGTTTGTCTTCGGGAATACAGCTCAGCGTGGAATGATCGCCTTCGCCGATATCTTCCGCCAATGCGTTTGAAATTAAAGTATGTAATGATTCATCAAAAGACACCATACTGCAAAACTAATTGTAAAACAAAGAATCCCGCCGTTGGTGGGATTCTTTGTTGATTATTTAGAAAGATTTTTTAACTGATCCGCAAAGTAATAATCTGCCATTTGCCGTTTTTCATTTTCATCATAATCGTAATATTATACCCTTTGTTGCCATTCTGTAATTTCCCGGCGAGGTAAGAAATCCCCGACACATCGCGCTGCGATGTTTTTTCAAATCCATTGATCCCGTTTTCTGAAAAAAAACTTTTCAGGGTAAGGGCCGCCTGGTTACGACTCATGTTTTTTACCTCGGCTTTATCCAATAATTTAACGTCAACAAACTCATCCAGGTGCTCGGTCAGCCGCATGGCATCGCTGGATTTCAGGGCATTTACGATGGCATCTGCGTCGCTGTTTTGTCCGAAAGACACCAGCCCGGTCAGTAAGCCAAAAAGTAGGAATATTTTTTTCATATACTTATTATTAACCCTCTAAGTGCTAAAAACATGCCAAATTCGGCCCTGCCGGGTATTGTGCTAAAGTTAACATCTATTCATCAAACGTAAAAGCAGTAATTTTATGCCATGAGTAAGAAAGTTATATTAGTTATTATGGACGGCTGGGGACTTGGAAAAGTAAGATCAGCCGATGCTATCCAGAATGCGAATGTTCCATTCGTAAGTTCTTTATATTCGAAATATCCTAATACCACATTAGTTACCTGTGGCGAAGATGTAGGCTTACCGGAAGGCCAGATGGGTAATAGTGAAGTAGGTCACCTGAACCTTGGTGCCGGCAGAATTGTGTACCAGGAACTCCAAAGGATCAATGTAGCCATTCGTACCGGAGAGTTTGCCGCCAACCCCGAATTACTGGCATCCATCCGTTTTGCCAAAACAAACCATAAACCGTTACACCTTCTTGGATTGGTGAGTGATGGTGGTGTTCACTCTCATCTTACCCATATCAAAGCCATCTGCGATGTGTGTAAATCAGAAGGGTTGACCGAAGTATATATCCACGCTTTTACAGACGGCAGGGATACCGATCCTAAAAGTGGATTGGGTTTCATGACCGATCTGCAAAAACACCTGAACAGTTCGGTAGGAAAGATCGCCACCGTGAGTGGCCGTTATTATGCTATGGATCGCGATAAACGCTGGGAGCGTGTGAAGTTGGCGTATGATTGCCTGGTAAAAGGTGTTGGCCCAAAAGCAACAGATGCACTTGCCGCTATTGAACAATCGTATGCAGCAGATATTACGGATGAATTTATCAAACCAACCGTTGTGGTAAATGAAGCACAACAACCATTGGCCTTGATCAAAGACGGCGATGTGGCTATCTGCTTCAATTTCCGTACAGACCGTTGCCGTGAGATCACAGAAGTATTGACACAGAGCGATAATGCAGAATTTGACATGAAGAAGCTGGATCTTCATTATACCACCATGACGATGTACGATCACAAATTCAAAAATGTACATGTGATCTTTGAGAATGATAATCTCATCAATACACTGGGCGAAGTATTGGCCGCCAATAACAAAAAACAGATCCGTATTGCGGAAACAGAAAAATATCCGCACGTAACTTTCTTCTTCAGTGGAGGACGTGAAGAAGTTTTTCCTGGCGAGAGCCGTATCATGGTACCCTCACCCAAAGTGGCCACTTATGATCTGCAACCGGAAATGAGTGCAAGAGAAATTACTGATAAACTGATACCGGAGATTGAGAATGAAACCGCAGATTTTATCTGTCTCAACTATGCCAACACTGATATGGTGGGCCATACCGGTATATTCAGTGCTGCCATTACAGCCGCACAAACGGTTGACGCCTGTGTGAAACTTGTGGTAACCGCCGGACTGGAACATGGTTACACGATCTTTCTTACGGCTGATCATGGGAATGCCGATTATATGATCAATGATGACGGAACACCAAACACAGCACATACCCTGAATCTTGTACCGTTCTTTATCATCGACAAAGAGTGGAGTGGCACAGTGAAAAACGGTAAACTGGGAGACCTGGCACCTACTATTTTAACCGTAATGGGGTTACCTATTCCTAAAGAAATGAGCGGTAATGTATTAATCTAACCTCCAATAGTTTCCCAATGAAAACGATAAAAAAGATCCTGATCGGCTTACTGGTGATCTTCGTGGTAGCTCAGGCTTTCAGGCCTGCTAAAAATAATTCAGGTGTGAAAACAAAGGACATTTCTGTGTCTTATGTAGTGCCCGAAGATGTAAAAGCGATCCTTGCCAAAGCCTGTAACGACTGTCACAGTAACAACACAAGGTATCCATGGTATGCTGAAATACAACCCGCGGCCTGGTGGTTGAGCGATCATATCAAAGACGGAAAGCGTAAAATGAACTTCAATGAATTTGATGGTTACCGCATTGCCCGTCAATATAAAAAACTGGAAGAGTGTATTGAGCAGGTAAAAGAGGGTGAAATGCCCTTATCGTCTTACACCGTTATCCATAAAGACGCAATCCTCACAGATGCAGAGAAACAAACCTTATTCAACTGGTGTGAAGTGATCAGAGACAGTATCAAAGCCAGATATCCTGCAGATAGCCTGGTGATCAAGAAGAAATCCTAATTAAAGTAAGTCTGGAGTTAGTAGTCTGGAGTAAAAATGATCAGATAATAATCAAACTCCATACTTCTAACATCTTACACCAGACAAATAACCCATAAATATGCAAATCAGATCTGCTAAATACGTTATCTCCTCCGCATTGGTAACCCAATGCCCCAAACCCGACAGACCGGAATATGCGTTTATCGGAAGGAGTAATGTGGGCAAATCTTCTCTGATCAATATGGTGACCAATCAGAAAGGGTTGGCTAAAACATCAGCCACACCCGGTAAGACACAATTGATCAATCATTTTGAGATAGAAAGCAGTATTGGTGATAAAGGGCCCAAACAAAAATGGTTTTTGGTCGATCTTCCCGGCTATGGTTATGCCAAACGTTCACAAAGCGACAGGGCAAGATGGGAAGAAATGATCAATGGCTACCTGCGCAAAAGAGAAAATCTGGTACAGGTATTTGTTTTGATAGATGCCAGACATACCCCACAAAAAAATGATCTTGAATTTGTAAGTCAGTTAGATCATTGGGAAGTAAACTTCAGTCTGGTATTTACCAAGGCTGATAAAGAAAAACCGGCGGTTGTAGAAAGAAATGTAAAAGCCTTTTTAGATAAACTGAAAGAGACCTGGCAATTCCTGCCCCGGCATTTTGTGACCAGTGCCGAAAAAAAGACAGGCCGCGACGAACTCACACAATTCATAGAGAACTGCAACAAAGAGATATCGGATACAAAAACGGAAAAATAAGCAGGCCG
>CANGOX010000066.1 GCA_947455605.1 Chitinophagaceae bacterium | reverse complement strand
ATCTCGTTCACCGCATTGACCATGAGTATAATTTTTTCTGGAACAGCCATATCATTCACCACAGCAGTGAAGAATATAACCTGGCCTGCGCACTCAGACAAAGTATTTCTTCCGTGGTCAGATTGTTCACCATCTTTTTATTACCCGCAGCTTTACTGGGTGTTCCTGCCCAAGTGATCGGTATTGTAGCTCCCTTGCATCTGTTTGCACAGTTCTGGTACCATACGCGTCATATCAATAAAATGGGATTTTTGGAGAAGATCATTGTAACGCCTTCTCATCACCGTGTGCACCATGCATTCAACAAAGAATATATAGACAAGAACTACGGACAGATCTTTATTTTCTGGGATAAATGGTTTGGCACTTTCCAGGAAGAATTACCCGATGTAGAACCTGTATATGGCATCACCCGCCCCGCACATACCTGGAACCCGATCAAGATCAATTTTATGCATTTGTGGTTATTGATCACTGATGCCTGGCGTACTAAAAATTTTGCAGACAAATTCCGGATCTGGCTTAAGCCCACCGGTTGGCGCCCTGCAGATGTGGCTGATCAATACCCGGTTTATAAAATTGAAGATGCACAGCATTTTGAAAAATATGCAACACGCACCAACCAACTATTCTCTGTTTGGATCTGGATTCAATTAACCATTATTTTATTAACCGTAAGTTATCTGTTTAGCCATATCGCCAAAATTGGCAGTCCGGGTATGTTTGTGTATGGCGGTTATATTTTTCTTTTTGTATATGCCATGACGGAACTCATGGACCGTAACAGATATGCATGGATCTGGGAGAGCTTGAAGTGTGTTATGGGAATCGGTATTATCTACACACTGGGCGATTGGTTTGGCATCAACCAATATTCGGCTTATTTCAATTTTATTTTTGTTATTTATTTTATCCTATCTGTTTTTGCAGCCATCTATTTTTCAATAGTTGATACAAAAAAAGAAACAGCAGTTTTTAATTGACAGGAACAGCTCTATTGTATATTTTTTTTAAACACATAGGATCATAGGTTAAGCAAAAGGGCAGATAGTGAAATACTATCTGCCCTTTGTGTTCTTTACTATGACCCTATGTGTTTCAAAAAAATCATCCTTTCATCCACTCATTATTCACCATTCGCCAGATACCCAATGGATTTGCGGCTTTCAGTGCATCCGGCAATAAATTATCCGGGCAATTCTGATAGCAAACAGGACGTACCCATCTTTTTACAGCGTTAATGCCAACTGCGGTAAACCGACTGTCTGTAGATGCAGGGAATGGCCCGCCGTGCACCATACTCGCACAAACCTCCACACCGGTAGGTACTCCGTTGAAAACAATTCTTCCAGCGATAGATGGAGCAATGTCCATCAGATCACTGAAATCAGAAAGGTCTTTATCAGTACCCATTAAGGTAGTGGTTAACTGTCCGGCCAATGAACGCCATACCGCTTTGAGCTGATCTATATTTTTACATTTCACGAGCAAGGAATATGGACCGAATACTTCTTCATGTAATAAAGGATCATTGAGGAAGGTATCTCCATCAACCGTTGCTACAGATGGCAGTGCTTCAATATCGTCAGCTGCGGTAGCAGACTGAGATAATACAGTAACGCCTTTTTCATCCAGGGCATTTTTCATTTTGCTTACATACGCAGTATGAATTCCGGCATGCAACATTTTTGCAGGCGCGATGGCTGCTATTTCTTTTGAGAGCATTTGTAAGAACTGATCCAGTTCTCCTCCTTCCATCGCGATCATTAATCCGGGATTGGTGCAGAACTGCCCCATACCTAAGGTAATAGAGCCTGCATATTGTTTGGCTAAACTTTCCGCATTGTTTTTCAAAGTATCAGGGAGAAATATGACCGGATTGGTACTGCCCATTTCAGAAAACACTGGTATCGGATTTTTTCTTGCAGCGGCATAATCATACAATGCTTTCCCGCCAGTATAGGAACCTGTAAAACCTACAGCAGTTGTATTCTGATCCTGCACCAGGGCCTTCCCTGCTTCAAAAGAAGCATCAGTTACATGCTGAAAAACATGTTGAGGCATTTTACAGATTGCGATAGCTGCAGCGATCGCTTCAGCCACCATGGTGGATGTTTTGATGTGGGCAGGATGTCCTTTCACCACTACAGAACAGCCACCTGCTAATGCACTCGCTGTATCTCCACCCGCTGTTGAATAAGCAAAAGGAAAATTACTGGCACCAAAGACCACAACCGGGCCAAGGGGCAATAACAGTTTACGGATATCAGGTTTGGCCGGAACCTTATCAGGAATGGCCGTATCAACAGATGCTTCTACCCAACTTCCTTCACGCAGCATTTGTGCAAACATGCGCAACTGCATGGTGGTTCGGCCGCGTTCTCCGGTTAATCTTGCTGCCGGGAGATTGGTTTCTGCCGATGCCTGCGCAATTAACGCATCACCCGCACCTTCTATTTGCTGTGCAATGGTTTCCAAGAACAAGGCTTTGTTTTCTATACTCACTTTTTGGTAAGCAGCAAAAGCAGTTGCTGATTGCTCCATTACTTTATTGATCTCTTTCAAATCACTCATCATTTACATTTTAAGGTGCAGGTATTCCGGCAATACGGGTCGGGTTGCAATGCCCGTATCTATGGTTTTTAATACGCGTTCTCTTTCTTCTCCCACCAAAGTTAACCTTGGTGCACGAACATTTTCAGAACCAATTCCTGCCTGCTGTTCTGCCAGCTTAATATATTGTACCAGTTTGGGATGAATATCCAGTTCCAGCAAAGGCATGAACCAGCGGTAGATGTTGCGGGCTTCTTCAATATGTCCGGCTTTTACCAAACGATAGATCGCCACGGTTTCTCTCGGAAAAGCACAAACCAACCCGGCTACCCAGCCATCTGCACCCAATAACAGTTCTTCCATAGCCAATGTATCTACACCGCATAATATTTTGAAACGGTCACCAAAACGGTTGATCAGTCTGGTCACATTCGTTACATCTCTGGTAGATTCTTTAATCGCCGTAATATTGGCACTGGCAGTTAAGTCTTCAAACATATCGGGTGTTACATCAATTTTATAATCAACCGGATTATTATAGATCATAATAGGCAGATCGGTAGATTTTGCCACTGTGGCAAAATAAGTAACCGTTTCGCGATGGTCTGCTTTGTAGCGCATGGGTGGCAGGATCATAATACCCTTAGCTCCCCAGGCTTTGGCATAGGCAGCCTGCTGTAAAGCTTCGCGGGTGCTGCCCTCTGCAATATTGATCACAACAGGTACTTTGCCGCCGATCTTATCGATCGCGAATTTTACCAGGGTTTCTTTCTCATCTGTAGTTAATACACTGGCTTCGCCTAATGTACCGCCGAGAATGATACCATTAACACCGGCATCGAGTTGAAACTGCAGGTTTTTTTCAAATAAGGGAAGGTCAAGTTTATCATCGTTTGTAAACTTGGTTGTAACGGCGGGAAATACGCCTCTCCAGTCTATTTGCATATTTGGTGTTTAGGTTTTAAAGATAGTTAAAACAAAAAGCCATCTGTATTGATGGCCTGATATTTTTATTTTTATCGTTATTTCGACTGAGGAGGAACAACGAAGGCTGAAATCTGCTATTCAATTTACAGATTTCTCTCTTCTTTCGAAATGATGGTGCTATGATCTACACCACTTCCCCTTCCAGATCATAATCATAGGCTTTGGTGATCTTCACATTTACAAACTCACCAATGGGTAATTTTTTAGTTGAGTGGATCACCACTTCATTATCCACTTCCACACTGTCAAATTCTGTTCGGCCCAGATAACGGCCGGCTTCTTTCTTATCGATGATCACTTTGAAGGTCCTGCCTATTTTCTCCTGGTTTCTTTCAAAACTGATCTCCTGCTGAACTTCCATGATCTCCTGTGCACGTTCTGCTTTTACTTCTGCGGGCACATCATCTACCAGATCGTAAGCGGACGTGTTTTCTTCGTGACTGTATTGGAAGATCCCTACCCTGTCGAATTTATGTTCTCTTAAAAACGCTTTCAGTTCTTCCACATCATCCTCCGTTTCTCCCGGGAAGCCTGCGATGAGTGTGGTACGCAAACAGATGCCGGGTACTTTTTCACGGATGGCATGGATCAGTTCGGTCATTTCTTCCCGGGTAATATTTCTGCGCATCGCTTTCAGCATATTATTGCTGGCATGTTGCAGCGGCATATCCAGATATTTGCAGATATTATCCCGTTCACGCATTGCATCCAGTATCTCCAATGGAAACTTACTGGGGTATGCATAATGCAGACGGATCCATTCGATACCTTTCACATCTGCCAATGCATGTAATAGTCTCGGCAGATCTCTTTTCTTGTAAATATCCAATCCATAATAAGTAAGCTCCTGAGCTATCAGCATGATCTCTTTCACTCCTTTTTTAACAAGGCCTTCAGCCTCGGCTACCAGTTCTTCAATGGGTTTGCTGATATGCTGGCCACGCATTAAAGGAATGGCGCAAAAGGAACAGGTTCGGTTGCACCCCTCACTGATCTTGAGATAGGCATAATGTTTAGGTGTGCTTAACATTCGCTCACCCAATAATTCACTTTTATAATCCGCATCAAATTGTTTCAGCATCAAGGGCAGTTCCATGGTGCCAAACCAGGCATCAACTTCGGGCATTTCCTTTTCAAGGTCTTCCCGGTATCGTTCGCTTAAACAGCCGGTTACATATACTTTATCCAGTTTACCCCTGCGTTTCAGTTCGAGCTGATCCAGAATGGTGTTGATGCTTTCTTCTTTGGCCTTATCAATAAAGCCACAGGTGTTTACCACCGAAATATTATGATCCAGTTTGGTATTCTCGTGCACTACATTGATATCATTAGCAGCCAGCTGGCCACTGAGCACTTCACTGTCTACCAGGTTCTTGCTGCAGCCGAGGGTGATGATATTTACCTTGTCTTTCTTGAGTGTTCTTGCTTTCATAAGAGGTGCAAAAGTACAAATAAGACCGAACTATCGGGCGGGAATATGGGCTGATAGCCATTCTTCGCGGGTAATGGAGAAGAGATCAAGCATCTCCCCATGCTCAACTACCTGCCCCCGTGATTGCATACCCGATTTGAGTACCACCTGTTGAGAAGCATGGTTGGCGGATGAGGTAATGGCAAAAAGTCCTGATTTTACAGTGTTTTCAAAGAAATAGGTTATGCCTTTGCGAACCAGTTCTGTGGCAAATCCCTTACCCCAGGCTTGGGGTATGAGCGCATAGCCAATATGAATTTCTTCCTGCCCCGATAAATAGAGAAAGGAAAACGTACCCACAAAATCCTGTGTATCCTTCTTAAAAACACCAAAACGACCCACTATGGAGCCGTTCTGGTATAAATTGATATTTTCCTCTAAAAATGAATTGCTTTCTTCCCTTGTTTTGGCAGGTCGTATAAACCTCACCACTTCAGGGTTGCCATTGATGAGAAAAAATGCATCAGCATCTGCCGATGTAAATCTTCTTACCTGTAATCTTTCTGTGTTAAACAGCAACATTCTTTTTTTCCTGGGTGTTGTTGATCAATGCACTGATATGTGTTACGATCTTTTCTGCATGGTCTCTTGAATTTTCAATAAACAGACTATGTGTATTCATACCACCGCAGATCACGCCTGCAAGATAGATACCTTTTATATTGGTTTCATGGGTGTCCTCATCATAATTAGGCTTACATACCTCATCATCCGATAATTCGATACCCATGGTTTCGAGGAATGCCAGATCGGGTTTATACCCTGTCATGGCGATAACCTTATCATTTTCAACGGTTACCAATCCATCCGGTGTTTGTATATCCACTTCATGTTCACGGATCTCTGTTACCGTTGAATTAAAATACGTTTTGATCGATCCTTCTTTGATCCTGTTCTCAATATCCGGTTTGATCCAGTATTTCACACGTTCCCCTATTTCTCCGGTTCTGATCACCATGGTTACTTCTGCTCCTTTGTGCCAGGTTTCCAATGCCGCATCCACTGCTGAATTGTTCGCACCGATCACGACTACTTTCTGGAATGCATAAAAATGCGGGTCATCATAATAGTGGGTAACTTTTGGCAGTTCCTCCCCTTTTACATCCAGCATATAGGGCTTACCATAGAAACCGGTTGATACAATAATATTCTTTGCTTTATAGGTACGTTTCACCGTTTTCAAAGCAAACAGTTCGTCAATTCTTTCCAGTCTCTCCACTTCTTCAAACAGGTGAATATTCAAACCCGCAGAAACCGCCACTTTGCGATAGTATTCCAATGCTTCATCGCGTGTGGGTTTGGGACTCCGGCTCATAAATGGAATGTTACCGATCTCTAACCTTTCTGCAGTAGAAAAGAACGTCATGTTTACCGGGTAATTGAACAGCGAATTCACCAGGCATCCTTTTTCAATAATTAAATACCTGAGTCCGTTTGCTTTTGCGTGTAATCCACAGGCCAATCCTATCGGGCCTGCTCCAATGATGATGATATCGTAAGACTGTGTGTGCATAAAATATGATTTTATGGGTTAGGTAGCTATTTATGTATTTCACTTGAAAAATGAAAAGTTATATCCGGGTTATTGGTGATCTCTGTGTTCAAAAACCATTCGCTCTGTGCCAGGTAAACCGGGTGACCATCTTTATCTTCTGCTGAATTCTGTTGTTTGAACCGCAGAAAATCTTCCAGTTTTTTCTCGTCCTTACTGGTTAACCAGCAGGCTTTGTAAAATGGTAATGACCGGAACTCACAAGCTGCACCATATTCCTGCAACAAACGATACTGTATCACTTCAAACTGCAGTTCTCCCACACAACCAATGATCTTTTTATTTCCGCCAAACTGGGTAAACAACTGTGCCACCCCTTCATCAGTTAACTGACTGATACCCTTATCAAGTTGCTTGGTCTTCATCGGATCTTTGTTAACCAGTTCTTTAAAGATCTCTGGAGAAAAAGTAGGAATACCAACAAAATAAAAATCTTCCCCTTCTGTTAAAGTATCGCCGATCTTGAAATTGCCGGTATCAAATAAACCCACCACATCGCCGGCATATGCATCTTCGATCACGTCTTTGCTGCGTGCCAAAAAGCTATAGGGATTGCTGAAACGCATATCCTTATCCAATCTTACATGGTGGAAATATTTATTCCTTTCAAACCGTCCGCTGCATACACGCATGAATGCGATACGGTCGCGGTGTTTGGGATCGAGGTTGGCATGGATCTTAAAAATAAACCCGCTGAATTTTTCTTCGCCTACTTCTACGGTTCTTACAGAGGTTTCACGACTGCGTGGAACGGGTGCAATGCGGATGAATGTGTCGAGCATTTCCTTTACCCCAAAATTATTAACGGCACTACCAAAGAATACGGGTGCAATCTTACCTTTCAGGTAATCTTCGGGATCAAGGCTTCCGTAAACCCCATCTATCAGTTCTACATCTTCGCGTAATTGTTCTGCATCGCGGTCGCCCACTTTCTCGTCAAGCAGTTGATCGCTCAGGTCGCTGATAGAGATCACATCTTCATCATCGGCCTTGGTACTTGCCGTAAACAGGCGAAGACTTTTGTTATCAATATTATAAACGCCTTTAAATTCTTTACCGCTGTTGATGGGCCATGTCATGGGGTGCAACGAGATACCGAGTTCTTTTTCGATCTCTTCGAGCAGATCAAACCGGTTCTTACCATCACGATCCATTTTGTTGATAAAAACGATCACCGGTGTATCGCGCATGCGACATACTTCCATCAGCCTGCGTGTTTGTGCCTCTACCCCGTTCACACTATCGATCACAAGGATCACACTATCCACTGCGGTAAGGGTTCTATACGTATCTTCTGCAAAGTCTTTGTGGCCCGGTGTATCCAGCAGATTGATCAAGGTATCCTTATACTCAAAAGTCATTACCGATGTAGCTACCGAGATACCCCGCTGTCTTTCAATTTCCATGAAATCACTCGTTGCATGTTTCTTGATCTTATTACTTTTTACAGCGCCTGCTACCTGAATGGCACCACCGAATAACAGCAACTTTTCTGTTAAGGTAGTTTTACCCGCATCCGGGTGCGATATGATGGCGAATGTTTTACGCCTGTTGATCTCCTTTTCGTATTTCATAATGTAGTCCGGAAGTCGGAAGACGGGAAGTCCGAAAGAACTTTTTGCTTGCTGTTTTTACCCGTTATTTCCTGCCTGTTTTCAGCGGCAAATGTAAGGTATAGAGGGGTTTAAGAAGATGATTTTAGACAATGCCTGACCAAAATCATCAAATCGGTATAAATTTTGCGAGATTTATGTGCATAAATGCCTGCTTATGATTTTGCGTAGCTTTTTCCTGATGATGATCATCCCTGTTTTATCGTTCGGACAGGCAGCGGATACCAGTGGTAAGCGGCCGGATATGAGCAAGTTGAATTATCAGGACATAAACTGGACCAAGGCAGAAGGTAGCAGCTTCTGGTTTTACTATAAACCCAGCTTATATTTTTTCAAGAATACCGAATTTGAAACGATCGCCCTGGAGAACGGAGATATACTGATCTATCTGTTCGATTCGGGCCTCTATCTCTTATTACCCGAGTATTCCAATACAGAAAAGAACAAAGAACAACCCGTTGAATTTGTTACAGCCCGCAGCTGTGTATTCGTACGCCGCAGCAGGGGAGCTTTCTGGATCTATGATAAGGGTCAATATGTTTCTAACCTCGAACGGATCGGCATGAATACACAACATCAATATGTGTTCAGATCGGGAATGTCTGATAAGCGTTACTGGATCGAGGAATATGATTTTGTATTTGGCAAGATCGCGAAGCCGGTGGGGGTTCTTTCGGAATGATGTGGAGAATTGTCAATTGTGAATGGTGAATAGGGTTTCTCAATTTTGATACAAACTCCTGTTTTCGACACACATTGACTATTCACAATTGACAATTCACCATTCACAAAAATCAATACGCTACCATCTTCGCCACCGCCTTCCCATCGGTAATGGTAACGATCCACAAATGGCTGTAATCACTATCATTCAGGTTCGGATATTTTCCGGCTTCTTTAATGAGTAAATTCACCAATACAGGCGTCGTATTGGAATGGCCTGCTACTACAATTGTCTTTCCCCTGATCTGCAATAACTGTTCTGCAAAAGCAGGAAGTAGTTTAGGATCATAGAGTTGTATCTCTTTGTTGAACTTTTTAGCGAGCGGGGTAACGGTAGATTTTGTTCGGGTATAGTTGGTAGAATAGATGGCATCGGGCTGATAGGCTTCCAACACTTTCAACAGGTTTTGTGCACGTATTTCTCCCCTGGGAGCTAATGGCGGGTCGGCGGTCATGGTGGTTGACCCAGCCATACTGGTATCTTTTTCCGCATGGCGGAGAAGAATATAGGTGGCGGTTTGACCGGATACGGTTCCCAGTAAGCACATGGCCATCAGCAAAAAAAGTATTTTACCCATAGGAGTTGATTAGCTTATGAAGATACTGAACCCGGCATAGTTGTGCCGATATCTGAATAAATTGGGAAGATATATAGCAATTCCTTCACAACTGTTTTGCCATTCCGCGAGTATATTTGACTGAGGCTAGCGCCTTTGGTACCATTTTTGAATCTAAACCGCAAACAGATATATGAAACGAGTTTTTACCTTATTATTTTTAGCATCGATTGCTATTCATTCAGATGCACAGGGATTGAAAGGGCTTCTTAACAAAGCCAAAGATGCCGTAACCAAGCCCGGCGGATTAAGCAATGATGATATTGTGGCCGGATTAAAAGAAGCCCTGGTAGTAGGCTCTACCAAAGGCTCCAATACCCTATCGCAGGTAGATGGCTTTTTTGCCAACGCGGCACTTAAGATCTTACTGCCGCCGGAAGCACAAAAAGTAGAGAACACTTTACGTAAAGTGGGATTGGGTAAACAGGTAGATGATGCCATCTTAAGTATGAACCGCGCTGCAGAAGATGCTTGTAAGAGTGCTGCTCCTATTTTTGGCAATGCCGTAAAACAAATGAGTTTCGGAGATGCGTTGAGTATTTTAAAAGGAACGGATACCGCAGCCACCGGTTACCTGAGAGGGAAAACCACAGCTGAGCTCACCAATGCTTTTCGCCCAGTGATCGAAGAATCGCTGAAAAAAGTGGATGCCACCAAATACTGGAATACCCTGATCACTTCTTACAATAAAGTAAATATTCTCGGCGGACAAAAGATCAACCCCGATCTGTCTGCCTATGTAACCGATAAAGCCTTAAGCGGCATTTTTACGCAAGTTGCGATCGAAGAGAAAAATATACGCAAAGATCCTTTGGCAAGGACCTCGGATATTTTGAAGAAAGTGTTTGCGAAGTAGGGGGAGTTGGGAGTCTGGAGTCTGGAGTCTGGAGTTAGGAGTTGGGAGTATTTTAACTCCAGACTCCAGACTCCTAACTCCAGACTTTTTACCTAAAAACCTCATCATCCATTTTATTCGCCTTATTTACAATCGCGCGGATCTGTTGATCGAGTTCATTGGCGCTTTCTATGAGGAGGTCGAATATTTCGAGTCCATGTAAAGTGCCGGTCTGTTGTAAGATCTCTATCACTCCGAGAATATTGGCCAGCGGACGGCGTACTTCGTGAGATTGGATAAAAGCAATATCACGCAATACCTTATTCTGCGATTTGATCTTTTCCTGAATCAATACATCTGTGGTAACATCTCGGTTGGTGCCGATCAGACTCATGATCCTTCCGCTGTCTGATTTTTTAATGATGGCATGCGATTCAATATATTTAATATCCCCGCCGGGAACAATGATGCGGTAAACAGCACCGTCTATCTCCTTTTTCTGCGCCAGCAATTCATTGATGATATTGGCCATCATGGTTCTGTCTTCGGGATGCACCGAATTAAAGAACACTTTATACAAACTCAGCCCCTGTTCCTTTTTACAGCCATAGATCTCATACATCTTATCGTCCCAGATCACATCATTATTGGAAAGATCAATTTCAAAAATGCCGATCTCTGCCGAGTCGGTTGCCAGGGTTAATCGCTGAACCAGTTCTTCCTGTTCTTTCAGGGTTTGTTTTCTTTGGGTGATATCATTCTCTACGGCCATAAAGCCCAGGTGCCTTCCATGGGCATCCTTTAAGGGCTGGCAATCCACTTCCAGCCAGATAGGTGTGCCATCTTTGGTATAACTGATGAATTCTTCTTTATAAGAAATTTTCTGATCAAGAAATTGGCGGATCTTTTGATAACCTTCCGGATCTGCTCCTGCTGCCTGTAAGGAATAACCGATCTTCTTTCCTCTTATTTCTTCCAGCGTATATCCACTGATACGGGTATACCCCTCATTGATCCAGATAATATTTTCATCTGCATCGGTTACCATTACAGAATTGGTAGTATTCTGTGCCACCAATGCCAAACGCCTCACTTCATCTTCACTCTTCTGCAGATCGGCTTCCATTTTCTTTCGTTGGGAATTGTCGAATATATACCCATCGATAAATACTTCCTCCTCCGTGTATCCATAATTCACTTTACCGCTTTCAAATACCCACTTGATCTCTCCATCCATACAAACGATCCGGTATTCGATCTCAAACTTCCCCTTTTCAAGCAAGGCATGCCGGTCGTTCTGGAGAAACATTTCACGGTCCTCAGCATATACGAGATTTGAATAACCGCTGATCCGGTTCTGCATAAAATACGACATAGGATATCCCGTAAGCCGCTCCACCCCTTCGCTGAAGAACTCGAGGGTAATATCCTCATCACCACGGCAACGATAGATGGCTCCCGGTATATGGTTAACCAATGAACGGATCTTCTCATCATCTATCGCAAATATGAAATCTGTTGCCTGCTTCATGGAACGTTTACCTGTTTGGGAATACGGATATAACTAACCGGGAATGATGGCAAGAACGGGGGATAGATTGCCTACCGGTTGGAAATGGGTGTTTTGTGACTTTAAATTAGTGAATTTCATTTCAATAAAGCATTAAAATACTCAAGGATCAGTCAGAATTAGTGCAATCCCCCATCCTGATAGCATTTTCACTATTTACTTTTTTGTCTTGACACAAAAAAGTAACAAAAAAAGTCAAGGCTCCCGAAAAAAAGCTAAAATTTACTCCATTACGCTAAAATGAACGAAGTCTAAAGCCAATCTCAAGCCATCGATCATCAAATACGCCCTTCAGCAGTAAAATAAGACCCTGCATCGTTCATTTCTTAACGCTCCATTACATAAATTTCTTAACGCTTTTTTTCGGAGGCCATTCTGCAAATCAATTAGCGTACGCTTTCCAGTTATACTAATGGAGCCTCTATACATAAAGAAAAAAGGAAGGCTTGCGCCTTCCTTTTGGTATACAGATCTTTTTTGAATTGTTTAGATATCGATCGCTTCGCCGTAGGCTGCTGCGGTGGCTTCTTTGATGCCTTCGCTCATGGTTGGGTGCGGGTGGCTGGCATTCAATATTTCGTGTGCTGTGGTTTCCAGTTTACGGGCCACAACGGCTTCAACGATGAATTCGGTTACGTTCATACCGATCATATGACATCCCAGTAATTCGCCGTATTTGGCATCGTAGATCACTTTTACAAAACCTTCAGTTGCACCCGCTGCACTCGCTTTACCACTGGCCATGAAAGGGAACTTACCGATCTTCAGTTCATAACCCGCTTCCCTGGCTGCTTTCTCGGTATAACCTACACTGGCTACTTCCGGTGTGCAATAGGTACATCCCGGAATATTGTTATAATCCATCACGTCCGGCAGGTGATTGAGTTTTTTCTCGTTGTAGGCCATATGTTCTGCCGCATTGATCCCTTCCTTAGCAGCTACGTGCGCCAAAGCCTGTCCTGGAGAACAATCGCCGATCGCATAAATACCAGGAACAGATGTTTGCTGGTAAGGACCTACCACGACCTTGCCTTTTTCTGTTTTGATACCATTCTCTTCCAATCCTATATTCTCAATATTGGCTACCACACCTACTGCACTTAACACGATATCTGCTTCGATCACAACGGTACTGCCATCCTGTTTTTTTACAGTGGCTTTTACACCGGCTCCTGAAGTATCTACTGAATCCACAGAAGCATTGGTCATGATATCGATACCCTGTTTCTTGTATTGTTTTTCCAGTTCTTTTGAGATCTCTTCATCTTCTACCGGCACAATGCGTGGCAGGAACTCAACAATGGTTACTTTGGTTCCCATGCTGTTATAGAAATACGCAAACTCCACACCTATCGCACCACTGCCTACAATGATCATACTTTTAGGCTGCTCCGGCAATACCATCGCTTCGCGGTAGCCGATCACCTTTTTACCATCCTGTTTCAGGTTAGGCAGCTCCTTGCTTCTTCCGCCGGTGGCGATCACAATATATTTTCCTTCTACTACTTTTTGGGTTCCGTCTGCAGCCGTTACTTCGATCTGTCCTTTGGCTTTGATCTTACCATAGCCCATCACTACATCGATCTTGTTCTTCTTCATCAAGAACTGGACGCCTTTGCTCATTTTATCGGCTACACCGCGACTGCGTTTTACCACACCGCCAAAATCGGCAGATACTCCGCTGGCATTGATACCATAGGCAGTGCTGTGTTTCATGTATTCATATACCTGGGCACTTTTTAATAAAGCTTTGGTGGGAATACAGCCCCAGTTAAGGCAGATACCCCCCAGACTTTCCTTTTCAATGATCGCCACTTTAAAACCCAGTTGTGATGCACGGATAGCCGCAGGATATCCTCCGGGGCCACTACCTAACACGATTACGTCGTATGCCATGTTTTATTAATGATTGGATGAGTGAATGAGTGAATAACAGAATGGAAGCTTTCCTTCCGTTTTATCAGGGGACAAAAATACTGGGTAATGGGCAAATGGAAAAAAGAGAGTTGGGGGCTTGTCCATAGTCGGTAGACCATAGTCCATAGTAAATTTCTTGTGTAGTAAATGGCTATGGACTATCGACCATGGACTATGGACGACTACTCGAAAAATATCCTCACCGTCTGATAAAACCACTTATTGTCTGTGGCCGAACCCGTTTGCTGCATTTGTTCGTTAAAGCCCTGTAAGCCAAAGAGACCGGCCATATTGCCGTTGCGGAGGGCTATTTCGAGGTAGCCGGCGGAATTGAACCAGGCCAGTTTCTCCGATTCGGATACGGATGTATAATTATCGCTGATAGTATCAATGGTTTCGTTGCGTTTGAATACGATCTTGAAACTCCTGCCCTTTCTTTGTTCGGCAAACTCTTCGCGGGTGATATTGATGACCACATTCTCAAAATTGTCGATAAAAAGGATCTGCCCCTCCATCCAATTGGGGCCGATGGTGGCACGGAGCGGGTATTTTTCTACTATATCGCTGATGGCGGGGCCAGCTTCTGATAACTTTTTGGCATCGTGAATGGCGGCGATCTTCCAGGCTACCTGCTGGGTGATCTCGAGCAGGGTCTGGGCTTTGTCTATCTCGATCGCCACCATTTCTTTGGGTTTATTGCCCGTGATCATGGTTAAAATACCGTTGTCAGGACATATGATATACTGCTCCTTATGTTTTGCCGCCACCAGGTGTTTAGACGGCGAATCGAACAGGTTTACGATAATGAGGTGAAAAGTTCCCGGCGGGTAGTAGCGAAAAGCATTATTACAGGTGTAAGCCGCCTGCGGAAAATTGGTTTGGGAAAGGTAGTGCGTGATATCGCAGATGTTCACTGTGGGCATCAGGTTCACAAATTGTCCCTTGATCGCACCAACAAGATAATCCCGCTGGCCTATATCCGTTGTTAACGTTAGAATAGGCATGGTGACACTAAAACGTTTGTAATGGATGGTTATTTCACCAACTCACCGTTTTTAAAGAAAAATTTCCTGACCATCTTATCTGCCAGTGAAGGAAAAAAGCGGTTCAGGTAAACGGTTTCTTTGCCGGTTAACGTTAACACCAGTGTTCTTTTGCGTTTGGAAATGGCTTTTAGGATATGTGCCGCACATTCATCGGCACTCATCATCTTACTCTCATCCATGGGTGATTCGCCCTGCGATTTGCCAAAACGGTTCAACGCCACATTGCGGATATTGGAAGCGGTAAAGCCCGGACAAACCCACATAACATTGGTGCCGGTATTGAGTAATTCGGTGCGTAAAGCCTCCAGCCAGCCGTTTACGGCATATTTGGAAGCGGAATAGCCACTTCTGCCCGGAAGACCCCGATAACCGGCTATAGAAGATACACCTACCACAGTACCGCTGTTTTTGGTGATATAAGGCAGGGCAAACTTGGTGCAATAGACCGTACCCCAGAAATTGATGTCCATAACCTTGCGTAAAGTGTCCAGTTCCACATCTGCTACGAGTGAACGCATGGAAACACCTGCATTATTGATCAGAATGTCGATGGTGCCAAAGGATTGGATGACCGTATCGATAAAATTCCGGCAATCCTGCTCCTTGCTCACATCGGCCGTATAGATCAATAAGGGCTTTCCGGAGTGAATTTGCTGCAAACTGTATAATTTATCATAATTACGGCTGCAGGTGGCCACTTTGGCTCCTTCCTGGAGGAAAATATCAACCAGTGACTTACCAATTCCCTCTGAACCGCCCGTTATCACTACGATCTTGTTCTCAAATATGGACATATTGAATATGTATTAATACTGCAAAAATAGGTAGTTAGCGCCTGAGTTATTGACGGGATGTGAGTAAATAGCAGAATTTATTTTTATAAAAATTTGGCTGGTTTTCTAATTCACCTATTTTTGCACTCCCAAACGAAAAAACACCCCGGTGTTATTTCGCATAAAAAGGGATGATTCCGTAGCTCAGTTGGTAGAGCAATACACTTTTAATGTATGGGTCCTGGGTCCGAGTCCCAGCGGGATCACAAAGCCTCACAGAAATGTGGGGCTTTTCTTTTTGAATATTGAATATTGAGCAAGGAATCTTGAATATTGAAGGAATGTACTCCCTCTATTTGGTTCTCCGCATAGTCTCTCAGCGAGGACTATGCGGTTTCGGAGAACTATCCACACTTGTTGTACTGAGGTCCTGATAACTGAGTTTTTTTCTGCTTCTAATCCGCAAAGTCCCCTATCGGGAGACATTTGCGGAGAACTGTTTGCTTATTTTGAGAAGGACACTTTGCGGAGAAAAAAAATACCAGATAATTTGATACACGACCTTCTCATTTAGAAAAAAGAGATCCTTTTATTTTAACGGAAATTTATTCTCATTTTCTTTCCAGGCATTAAAAATCTTTACAACTGAATCAGGTAACGTCCTTGAAACGAAATTAATTTTCTGCGAGAACGTTGGATGTGGATTCGCAACTGGGTAAGTTCTAATAGCAACCATCGGCAAACCAAGCTTTGCACCTAAGTTCGGATCTATTTGGAAAAAAGTTTGGGGTTGATCAGTACGAAACAGACAATCACCAATACAAGGCACATTGTTATAAGCGTATCTTACAACATAATGTTTATAAAGTACGTGATCGATTGTTGTGTCTGTAATGCTGTAAATACTATCCAATGCAAGCGAGCTCCTGTAATCGAACAGCCATCCGCCCTCCACATCTGTTGTATTGGTATATGCATAACTTTTCCTGATCACTGCAGTATCTGAAAGGCTACTATACTCATATATCCAGTTTTTTTTCATGTCGACAAAACGGTAACCCATCGTTTGAATTTTAGTTGAGTGATTGTCACCTGAGTCAATCGTGACAATTTCGCATAGCTGTGTTAACCCAAGACTATCAAAATACCAGGCCTTGGTCGGTATATTGAGATAAGGCGTGTCTTTGTTATTTTTAAATTTCCAGATAGTGACAATGTGTTCAATTGCTTCTCCTTTTGCGGTATGCCGCGGCGTCCTGCAATTCGAGAAAATTGCAAACGCCGCAAGCAGTGCCATATATAAAAATGTTCGACCCAAATTAATGGCCAAGGTGGAAAGCCTGATCATAAGTAAATGTAGCGGATTTTGTTGCATTGAGAATGGGTTGGCGTTTTTGTCCGCAAGTGAACTTATATAATAAAGAAGGGCTATGTGCCACAGCTTTCAGAACGGATATTTGCTAAAGTAAATATCCTTACATTGTATCTCATCTTTACCCAATGAAGAAAATAGCTTTATCTGTTGTAGTTTTTCTTATTTGCAAGACGGGAATGGCTTTTGAGCCGAATGATACTGCCAAAATAAAAATATTGTTTCTGGGAAACAGTATCACATATGCAGGCAATTATGTTACCGATATTGAAGCGTATCTCGTTACGCATCATTTGGATCAACAATATGAGATCATCAATGCAGGATTACCTAGTGAAACGGTTTCCGGACTTTCTGAAGAAGGACATGCAGGAGGACAATTTCCGCGTCCTGATCTGCATGAAAGATTAGACCGGGTACTGGCCTTGGTACATCCAGATATTGTTTATGCCTGTTATGGAATGAATGATGGGATCTATCTGCCTCTGGATGTGGATCGTTTTCAAAAATTCAAAGATGGGATCAATTGGTTACATGATAAGATCATTGCCAAAGGAGCAAAAATGATACATGTCACTCCACCCATCTATGATGAATTGAAAGGTAAGAAGATCGGGTATGCCCATACATTGGATACTTATGCAAATTGGATCATCAGCCGCAAAGTATCATCCGGATGGGAAGTGGTGGACCTGCATGGTCCGATGAAGGAATACCTAAATGCACATAGAAATATTGATACGCAATTTCATATATTGGGTTTCGCATTGGCTGAAGATGGAGTGCATCCTAATGAAGCAGGGCATTGGATCATGGCAAAATCCATTTTATTGTACATGAAGGAAAAAGAGGTAGAATCTTTTCCCGATATCCGAACAGCAGTATCAGTGATACCCAATGGAGAAAAAATTTTACAACTCATCTCTGAAAAACAGCACCTGATGAAGGATGCCTGGCTTACAGCTACCCAGCATACCAGGCCCGGAATGAAAAACGGTTTACCTTTATCAGAAGCAAAGGCAAAGTCCAAAGTGTTGGATGAACAGATCAATCAATTGATCCGGTAAGTGGGCTATAGCTTTAAGAAATAAATTTATATTTTTTGCACATGGCTTCTGCTTTAGGAGTTTGTTTTCTGCTTCTAAGCCGCAGGGTCCCCTACCGGGAGACACCTGCGGGAAACTGCTTTTTTTTGTGTAGAAACACTCTTTTATTCTCCGCAGGGTATTCATTCAAAAAACTTAATTCTCCGCAGATGTCTCCCGGAGGGGACTCTGCGCTTAGGATTACTACTTATCCAATATAAACATAACATCTAAAAAACGCTTATGAAGTTAAATCAATATCCTGTAATTCCATATAGGTAATCACAGGATATACACCTTGCTTACCTGTGTAATAATACGCGGCTGAGCTATGTTTATATTCTTCCGGTAGCGTTACCAATCTGGCTTTGCTTGGGTTTAGATGTATGTAATCAACCTTTTGTTGCATAAAGTGTATACTATAGCATTCTTTCCTGTCGAATGATGGCTCAAATACCTGATGCCTTTTGTTTTGAAGCTGCTCTGTTTTGTTTACCCATGAGGCCATTTCGTTCAGCAAGGCTATATTGCCCTGTAGCTTCAGTTTCTTTACCAGTTCATATGCCATAAAACGTTTACCATTACCAACGATAGTATTGATCGATATCCGTGTTGTACTAAATGCGATCATAACATGTACATGACTGGGCATAATTACATAAGCGATAATATGATGTTGCTGTTCTTTGAGGTAGTCGAACCATTTGTATACTGCGTCATAACCATTTGTAATGTCAAATAACGGCAGCCAGCGGGCGCAGGTAAAGGTGATGAAGAATACACCGTTGGGCTCTTCTATTTTCTTTCTTACACTCATAGTTTCCTGAATGCAAGTTAATTAGTTGATCAGATGTATAGATTGCGGATTATACCTAATGCAATATCCTGTCTTTTGCATTGTGATGGGTTTGTAATGCAAGTAAAGTAATTCTAAGCCGCAGGGTCCCCTATCGGGAGACACCCGCGGAGAACTATTTTTTTATGTGGAAACACTCCGTAAAAGGAAAAATTGGGTGTTTTAACGGTATTTTATTTTGTTTAATCACAGTATGTTGCATTCGTAAGAATTCTTTTAAGCAATAATTGATATCGCAATCAATTGGTATTACTCCTTAATTAACCATAAGCCTACTGGCGAGCAGATAAATAAAGGACGTTGGTAGATTACGACACTACTTCGGGATAATCTACAGTCGAGTACAAAATACGAAACTGGAAAAATATACTTTATGTTGGGAATACGCCATCATAAGGCATATTAATGCTACGAAACAAATATTTTAACTTTAAATCAAAAACATGAAAAAGATTATTTTTTTTAGTTTTTTTTCGATTTTATTAATTTCATCCTGTAGCAAAAATGCAGATAACTCAATTGTAACAGGCAAAAACGCAACTGTAGACAACCTTACAAACAGTGCAAAATTTATTGAACTAGTAAAGACAATAGGGGTATTGGATGAACACATCGCGATTTCTCGAAATTCGTCTTTACTTAGCAAGGAACAAGCACGAAATTTATTAACTGCCAATACTATTACTGAAAATCAATTAACTGTTCTTTCTCAATATTATGGCTTCGAAAGGAATTCGGATTTTATTGATATATTTAATTCACAAGATAAAATTGTCAAGCAACTGAAAGTTGAATTTCAAAATATTTCAACAATTTCAATCGACACATTACAAGAAGCAATTGGGAATATTCAATATAATTTACAGTATAATAAATACAAGGTAAGTTTTGAAAATCCAGATGATGTTTGTAAACAAATTTTTGACAATTGTATGAAAGGTGCTAGCGCGGGCTATATTAAAGATATTCTAAGTTGTACTGCTGCAGCAATTGGTGTTGGAGCATTAACAGGAGGAATTGGAGGAGTGATTTTTCAATTGGCTTGTGGGGCTGCATCATATAGCGCACTTTCAACTGCAAGAGAATCATGCACACTCGCATTTAATAATTGTAAATTATAAAAACCATTTTATGGACAATAAAAAAATAGCCGGTATCTGTATTTTGTTAGCTGTTTCGGGTTATTTTATATCGAGGTTTGACAAACAGAACTGGAGCTATATTTTGATTGGATTGTTACTTGGGCTAATTTCTCTCCTTATAGCAATTTTCAAGATTGTTTTAAAGGATAAATCATCAAAAAGATTAAGTTATATGGTAATACTCGCAATTGGAGCATTTTTCTTAGCATTTGGCTTACTCAATAAATGATTTTTGTGGAAACCGAGTATCGTTCTATATATTTTCAGATTACATCACAAGAAAAAAGAAATACCCATCGCAATTATACGGATGGCTATTTACTTTGTATGGTTATAAAACAATAGAAGAAACTTTATGTACCGGATAGTCTGTATATCCATTTGCATCGGCTGTATAGAACAGATCCATATGCAGGTCTTTGGAAAGTTCCCAATTATTGGCCATTCTTTCTACCAGATCCGGATTATTGATAAAAGGACGTCCGAATGCGGTTAGATCGGCCAATCCACTTTCAATAACAGCTTCGGCACTTTCTTTATCAAAACCGCCACAAAGGATAATGGTGTTTGCAAAATTCATTCTGATCAATTGCTTAATGGAAACCGGTACAGCCGGAGCGCCCATGGCAGAATGATCCACTGTAAGTACCCCTTATTTCAGACAGTCACTTTTAGAGTTTAATCATTTTTAATAAGGTTTGTTTTCCATTCGAAGGGTGTCATATTCCCCAATGATTCATGGGGTCTTTTGTGATTGTATTCTTCTATCCATTCATCGGTTAATATT
>CANGOX010000065.1 GCA_947455605.1 Chitinophagaceae bacterium | reverse complement strand
TATCAAGTGTATATTCTTTACTCTACAATCAAGGATAGATATTACATCGGATTCACTTCCGATAGTTTATCTGAACGGATCAGAAGACATAATTCCAATCACTCTGGTTTTACGGGCAAAACGGGTGATTGGATTCTTTCGTATTCGGAGACCTACAATTCAAAAGAGGATGCAATTAAAAGAGAAAAAGAGATAAAAATGTGGAAAAGCCGAAAAATGATTGAAAAACTCATTAGCTCAGATGGTTAGAGCCCTCCGACCTTCAGTCGGAGGGGTCCGCGGTTCGAACCCGTGTGCTCCCACAGAATAACCCCGAAGATCTTCTTCGGGGTTTATTTTTTGTTCTGTTTGAACCTCTCTTAACTTTGTACAAATGACGAACCATTTTTATAATGAAGTTGCCCAACCCTGGAAAGAATCAGAACATGAGTCGGATACAGCTCTCATGTCATCCTACAGCCTCATTGTGTGGAATGATGAAGTGAATACTTTCGAATGGGTAATTGAAACCCTGATCAAGATCTGCGCCCATACTCCCGAACAGGCAGAACAATGCGCCATGTTCATCCACACCAAAGGAAAATACGGCGTAAAGAACGGAGAATACGAAATCCTTAAACCCATGTGTGATGCCATTACAGACCGTGGAATTGGAGCTACCATTGAAGCGGTTGCGGGGTGAGACATTAATTAAGAATTAGAAATTAATAATTAAAAATTGGATATGGCTGGAAGAAGATCCATTTACCTATGTTCTCTATAATTCTTAATTTTTAATTTCTAATTTTTAATTATCTCCTACAATGTCTGTTTACCCACTCAACAAAACCCTTTGGTTTCCTCCGGTTGAAGACGCGATGGAAGATGGGTTATTGGCGATGGGTGGAGATATGAGCGTTAACAGGCTTTTGCTGGCTTATAAAAACGGGATATTCCCCTGGTATGAAGGTGAGATCCCTTTGTGGTGGAGTCCGGATCCCCGGTTTGTCTTGTATCCTGATGAATTGAAAGTGAGTAAAAGCATGGAATCCGTTCTTAAAAAAAGAAGTTTTCGTTTTACCACCAATACAGCGTTTGCGGAGGTGATTCGTTCCTGTAAAGAAGGAGAACGTAAAGGACAGGATGGTACCTGGATCACAGACGAGTTGGAAACAAGTTTTCTCGAATTACACAAACTAGGCATTGCCCAAAGTGCAGAAACCTGGTTTGAAGGAAAACTGGTTGGCGGACTTTACGGAATAAGAATGGGAAAATTATTTTTTGGAGAAAGCATGTTCAGTAAGCAGAGCAATGCCAGCAAATTTGCCTTTATCAATTATGTAAGAGCATTACAAAAAGAAGGGGTTTGTTTAATTGATTGCCAGGTATACACGGAACACCTAGAAAGTCTGGGGGCAAGAATGATTACAAGAGAAATGTTTACGGATGCTTTAAAAAAATATACCTAAGCCTTTACAGATTGTCAAAATAGAAAAATGGAGCTATAGCGGATCTTACTCTGCGGTTACCTCTGCATCTCATGTTCTCTGCGGTGAAAAGAATTCTTAACCTTGGGTATGTAGACTATTGTTGAGATTGTTTTTCACCGCGGAGATGCAAAGAAGCAGAGTTTACGCAGAGGGTTAATTAAATCATCACTACTACCCGTTACCCTTTAGTATACCCATACATTTTCTCTACATCTCTCACAATCTTTTCCATGTCTATATCTTTTCCAACAGGATCATAACTCTGTTTCAGGTTACTGCCGAATACGATGGCTACCGTTTGCCAGAATGCGGCGCTGATGAAACCTTTGTATTCGTCAATGATCTCATAACAGTTATTACCTGTTTCGCGGTTGATGAGTTTCATCAATACTTTTCCC
Source organism: Chitinophagaceae bacterium (assembly GCA_947455605.1). Lineage (GTDB taxonomy): Bacteria > Bacteroidota > Bacteroidia > Chitinophagales > Chitinophagaceae > Sediminibacterium. The sequence goes on along the minus strand of CANGOX010000065.1, from coordinate 19,163 downwards.
TGGTAAATAGACAATTGGGTAAGCTTGTCTGTAAACTCTTTCTTTAATTCTTTTTCCCGCATTTTGATGATCGTTCTACGCTGTTTCCGGTCGGTAACGTTCACCAGTTTGGCATTGATCTCATTCATGATGCGTCCTGCGGCTTTTGCATAGGGATAGGTTACGTATACAGCATTCCGCAGCCTTGTCCAGTCTGCCCAGTAATTCTTCCATTGTTTGGTCATTCTGCCATACACCAATACAGGAGGCAGATTACTGGATGGGATGGTATCTCCTTCCGGAGTTACATAGGCAAACACTTTCAGGGTGTCGTAAACACCATGTTGCTGTGCTTTTGCTTCAGGCATGGTTATGAAACCCGCCAGGAAGCAAAACAGAAAGATGATATGTTTGAATATGCTTTTCAAGCCGCTTAAAATTAGACACTTCTCCGCTCATTAATGCTGTCTATGGCCAAAAAGTAACCTGCTACCCTGTTAAGAAACACGTAAATCGCCGCGTTTCAGGGATTTGATCCTTTGGTAAACCGACATGGCAAAACCGATCACCATTACTACCACACCCAACCAGAGTATATTGATCATAGGAAATTCATATACTTTGAGGGTGATCAGGTCGGTGATCGCACCACTTTCTTTGATACCTATTTCCAAGGTTCCATTCACAGAATCAGCTACTTTGTTGAACTGGATCACCAGGCTTTGTGATACCACCGTATCCGGCAGGTTGCGAAGCTGATCCGCACCTTTTAAAGCAATACCGGGCTTCACAGCATAACGCCTGCCATCTTTGGTGATCACAGACATATCCAGGAATACAGCCGTTTCATCATCACTGTATTTGCTCTTCAGCGCTTCCGGATTTTTCTCCACCTTATTCAGTACAATGAAACCGTTTCCGTAGTAAAGGGTATCTCCCACTTTTGCTTCACGGCTATGAAAGCTGGCCGTATCCTCACGGTTATTTTCCTGAAAAGAAGTGATGTATACAAATATGTCCTTGTACCAATAATGCTGCGCAGCCGGGTTGGCTGAAAAGCCTTCTCCCCCTTTATTCTGTTTGATCACATCCGGATATAAACTGAAAGTTTCCTTGCCATCTTTGGCTTTGAAGTTGATCTCAAAATAACGTTTACGGTCGGCAGGGTTCAAAGTATCCTTTTCATAGGTTACCATGAACTTTCCCATATCTGTGGGCATGCGTTTAAACAGGGTAATATTTTCTGCCGGATCACCTGCAGGATTCTTGCTCCCTTTTTCAGCTGCCTGTAAAACAGAAACACCGGTGGTATTCCAGCTTAATACGGTCTTCTTACTGGATGAGATCAGAATACCTACCAACACCAATCCAAAGCCAACGTGTGCCACAGAAGCACCTGCTGCTTTGATCTTTCCTTTTAATCCGAGCCAGATATAAGCTGCATTGGCCACAACGGAATACACAGCGGCAAAAATGGCCAGGTGTATTGCAAACAGATAGCCGGGGCCTTTTTTATCATAATTGATATTACCGAAGACACTGATACAAAGACTGATCACCACCGCTATCACTGTGGGTACCAGGATCTTCTTACCAAAATATTCTTTGGCCGTGTCTTTGTATTTGAAATATTGTGTAACAGCGGTGAGTAACCCAATCACTACCGCAACAAAGATCTGGATCTGGTTATAAGAAAATTCCGCGTCTTCCGGCGGTGCGATCTTGCTGCCAAATACTTTATTGAATACCGGTGTAGAGGTTTTGGCAATGATCACGATACCCGCCAGGAATAATACCAGTGAACCGATAAAGATCCAGAACTCACGGCTATAGGTACTCTCCTCTTTCTGAATGGCTGGAATGCTCTTATAATTTTTGATATACAAAAACAAAGCGGGGATCAAAAAGACCAGCACAAATAAGATCAGCTGGAAATTCATGCCGAGATCAGTGAAAGAATGCACGGAGGTATCTCCCAATATACCGCTCTTGGTTAAGAAGGTGGAATACAATACCAATACAAAACTCACTATATAAAACAGGTAGGTTGTTCTCAAAGAGTATCCTGAATTTCGGTAGATCAGGTTGGTATGGATTCCCGCCACCAATGTGAGCCAAGGAACCAATGAGGCATTCTCAACCGGATCCCATGCCCAGTAACCACCAAAAGATAAACTTTCATAAGCCCAGGCAGCACCCATCATAACACCTAATCCTAAAACCGCTGCAGAGAAAGATGCCCATGGTAATGCAGGTTTTGTCCAGCTATGGTCTTTCTTCATCAAACCTGCAAATGCATAGGCAAATGGTACGATCGTTGAAGCAAAACCCAGGAACAAAACCGGTGGGTGTATCACCATCCAGTAATTCTGTAAGAGTACATTCAATCCCGTACCATCTTTCAATAGTGTGAGGTAGTCCTGTCGTAAAGCACCTGTATTGATATCTTTAAATATTGGCGCCATATCAAAGAACCCTTCTGTTCTCGAAAGAATAAACGGCCCGATACCGATCTTCACATCAAATACATAGATGCCCAGTAACATAGTGGCAATACAGAACTGAGCAAAGCTGATCACCGTCATTACACCGGCTTCCCATTCTTTGGCTTTCCAGATGAGGATCCATCCCAACACACAATGCCAGAAACTCCATAACATGAAACTACCTTCCATTCCTTCCCAGAAACAGGCAAACAGGTATTCTGTCTGTAAACTTTTATCACTATGGGTGAATACGTATTTGTATTCGAACATGTGATTGGAGATCAGGTAATACAGAATAGCAAATCCAATCACTACACAAAAAGACTCGATAAGAAAAGCAACCCTTGCCAAACGGATCCAGGAAGCCTGATCGGGAGATAGTTGTAAACGGCTCGCTTTAAAATAAGCGATTGTAGCAACCAGTGATGCGATCAAAGAAAGTATGCCTAAAAAATGTCCGATTTGTCCGGGAAGTAAATGTTCGCCTATATAATTCATGTAGATGGATTCAGTAAATAATGCAGCTTGGTAATGCAATACAGGAACAGGTGTGCCCGATCAGCCTAAGAAGTAGATTGTTGCAGATTCTTCTGGGCAGCTTTGGGATCGTCCTTGTATTTAGACGGGCATTTTAACAGAATATCCTTGCATTCGAAATGATCGCCCTGAACCCGGCCTTTTAAAACCAGGCGTTCGCTTTTTTCCATATCCGTAGGCTTATTGTTATGATAGACCACTTTGATATTATTTCCCAGTGAATCGACAGCTGTAAAACTCATGTAATTCGGGTTCTTAACTGCATCATATTCAAGGGGTTGTCCCTTATCCATTTTTACGATCAGGTTCACAAATTTTCCTTCTTTCTGGCGGGCTGAGGCAATGGTCTCGTAAGTTGTCAGATCCCCTGTATAACTGATCAGCACAACTATTGCGGCAGCAATACAAACCAACAGGATAATATGGGTCTTCTTCATTTCTTGATTTTTTCACTGCAAAAGTAGCCCAAAAACAACATTTCGATAGAAGTTTATGGGATACATTAACAGTTTCACAAAGTTCAAAGCCCTAAGCTCCCAACTTTGCTATAATTTTGCGCCCGTTGCATTTTAAGCAATCTTTATGTCTGATATATCCCAGTTTGATGCCAATGCCGTAGGCAATCCCAACAATAATATTTTTGGCCTGCCTTTTTCTGAAGATGAAGCCCGTTTGGTGATCCTTCCTGTACCCTGGGAAGTAACCGTAAGCTATGGAGCCAGTACTTCCCGTGCAGCTGAACATGTTTACAAAGCCAGTAAACAGGTAGATATATTGGATAACGACGGTGATAAGGGCTGGAAACAGGGATTTTTTATGAAGGAGGTAGACAGACGGATCCTCATGAAAAGCGATTATTTACGTAAAGAAGCCGAATTATACATTGATTATATCTCCAAGGGCGAAGCTGTAGAAAAGAATAAGTTCATGTGCAAAAGCCTGAAAGAGATCAATGAAGGCAGTATCATGCTGAACCAATGGGTATATGAGCAAAGCAAAGACCTGCTGGAAAGAGGCAAACTGGTTGGGATACTGGGTGGCGACCACAGCACTCCCCTTGGTTACCTGAAAGCATTAAGCGAAAAACATGGTGCTTTTGGTATTTTACAAATTGATGCACACTGCGATCTGCGTAAGAGCTATGAATATTTTAAATATTCGCATGCTTCTGTCATGTATAATGCGTTGAATGAGATTCCGCAACTGGAAAAACTGGTGCAGGTGGGCATAAGGGATTATTGTGAGGAAGAATGGGACTATATATGTAACAGCAATTACCGAGTGATCACCTATCTCGATAAATCCATTAAAGAAAGGGCATACGAAGGTGAAACCTGGAAACAGATCACCGATGAGATCGTGAATCATCTTCCACAAAAAGTCTATATCAGTTTTGATATAGACGGGCTGGATAGAAAACTTTGTCCGAATACCGGCACACCCGTTCCCGGCGGTTTTGAAATTGAGGAGATGGCATACCTGATCAAAAAGATCAGTGATAGCGGCCGTGAATTGATCGGTTTCGATCTGGTAGAGATTGGAATTGGTCAAACCGATTGGGACAGCAATGTAGGAGCCCGTGCCTTGTGGCGTTTGTGTAACCTGATGGTGAGGAACCATTCATAACCCCGATACATGAAAGTTTACGATTACATTATTGTATTGAAAAGGCCGAGTTATGTGCTGGTAGATCTGATCAGCCGATTGATGCTACTGATATCGATCGCTGTATTTGGCTATTTTATTTCTTTTACATCCGGTTTTGGATTTAACCGGGTAGCCGTTTTACTGATCCTGCTGATCATTGGTATAGTTGTCTGGTGGATGTTCTCCTATCAAAAAGAAAAAAAAGGCGATATGCCTTTTTACCGTTTGGGTTTATTAATGGCGGCCATTGGATGGGCCATCATTTCCGGCCCCAGCTGGATGACGATCTTGTATTTCCTCGCAGTAGTATCTGAAAAACAGGTAAAATTTCCGCAGGAGATCGCCTTTGACAGTGAGGGAGCCGTAGTGAACTCACTTCCCAAAAAAAACTATCCATGGGCAGAGATCAGCAATGTTGTTTTGAAAGATGGTATTCTCACACTCGATCTCAAGAACAATAAACTCATACAGAAACCCATAGAATCACATACTTCTGCAAAAGAAGAGCAGGAATTTAACGAGTTTTGCCATTTAAAGCTGAACGCATAAGGCTGAAGATTTAACGCTTTTACTATTTACAATTATACCATGGCTATAAAACAATCTCCCTTTCTGCTGTATTCGGATGGTAAGGGGAATATTTTTGAAGACACCAGCTTATATACCGCCGGCCGTGCGGGATGGGATGCTTTTCCTGTGCCCACTGAAGAATGGATAGAACTTCCCGAAGGTGGTAATTTATATGAACTGCCCGGAAGAAGAGGAATTGGCATTGATGTGGTTACCGGTGACATGCGTTTATGCGAAAAAGGCTGGGCCGTTGCAGCATTTATTCCTCCGGCACATACCGGTTTATATATTGCCGCATTTGAAACTTTACCGGATGCACCTACCCTTCCTTTATTTTGTTATACAGCAGTAGGCTGGATTGATGGCATTAATTATGTTCCTGCGGTACGTATTGAAAAAGATATCCGCCAGGAATGTGCGGGATATGATGATGATAAGATCAAAGTAGGTGCCGATCATTTACTGAAAGCCTATCCTGAAAACCGTTTGGTAAAACATTTGATGGAGAATTGCTGCATGACGTATAACTGTCCTGCAGCCAGAAACTTTTCATTGGGTAGATGGGAATGTCCGGTGCCCACCTCTCCTGCCTGTAATGCAAATTGTATCGGCTGTATCTCTTTCCAGCCGGAAGAAGAAACCATTGTATCTACACAGGACAGGCTTACGTTCAAACCCCTGGCTGAAGAAATTGTAGAGTTCACGGTTCCTCATTTACTAAATGCACCTTTTCCGATCATCAGCTTTGGTCAGGGATGTGAAGGTGAACCTTTATTAATGTGGGAAACCATTCGTGAATCGATCATAGAGATCCGTAAACACACTGATAAGGGTAATATCAATATCAATACCAACGGCTCTAAACCCGATGCCGTAAAAGCCTTATGTGAAGCGGGTTTGAACAGTATCCGTGTGAGTACCAACTCTGCAAGAAAACATATTTACGAACCTTATTACCGACCGAATAATTATCAGTTTGAAGATATTATTGAAAGCCTGAAGATCGTACGCGGTTATGGTGGTTGGGCCAGTATCAATTATTTTGTATTTCCGGGTATGACGGATAGCGTGGAAGAATATGAAGCATTACGCAAACTCATCAGAGATACCGATCTGAGCATGATCCAATGGCGTAATTTCAATATCGATCCCGATTGGTATATGGGCAAGATCGGCGTGAATGAGACCGGTGAAATGCTGGGTGTGAAACAATTGATGGAACTGATCCAGGAAGAATTTCCCAAATTAAAATTCGGTTATTTCAATCCATCGATGGAAAGGATCAAAGGCGATTATGAGCATAATTTCGCTGGTGGGGAATTGTATAAATAGTTAACCGTTAAAATATTATTTCACGCAAAGGCGCAAAGGCACGAAATAAAAACTGCGCCTTTGCGCCTTTGCGTGAAAATCTAAGCATGCTATCTACCCATCCAAAAAAAGACACTTATCTAGGCATATCCCTCGCTGTTCTGGCAACGATCATCTGGTCGGGAAATTTTATTATCTCGAGAGGTGTGAACCAGGTGATCGGTCCGGTAAGCCTGGCTTTTTATCGCTGGATCACCGCAACGATCATTATTGCACCCTTTGCCTGGAAAAAATTCAAAGTTGAAAAAACCATTGTTCTTCCCAAACTTAAATACCTTGGATGGGTAGCATTAACAGGTATAGCGTTGTTTAATACGTTTGTATATGTAGCCGGACATTATACCACAGCCATCAATCTGGCACTGATCGGTACAACATCCTCCCCCATTTTTGCGACCATCATGGCTGTGATCTTTTTGAAAGAAAAACTCAGTGCCTTTCGTATTGCGGGTATCCTGATCTGTATCACAGGTATCGTAGTACTGATCTCAAAAGGAAGTTTATCTGTATTGGCATCCTTTCATTTTTCAAAAGGGGATCTCTGGGTGATGGCGGGTGCTATGGCTTTTGCGATCTATAACATACTGGTAAGAAAAAAGCCGCACAATATCTCAGCATTGAATTTTCTCTTTGTGATCTTTGCTATGGGCACGATCATGTTGTTCCCCTTCTATCTGATCGAATTGTTTGCCGGAAAACCTACACAATGGAGCTGGCCTTTATTCAGTGCTATCTTATACCTGGGTGCAGGTACCTCTGTACTTGCCTTTCTTTGCTGGAATATTGCCTTACATAAGTTGGGTGCAGGAAGAACCGTACTCTTTGGCAACCTGATCCCGATCTTCAGCACATTGGAAGCAGTCGTTTTTTTGGGAGAACAGATCACTACCATCCATCTGATCAGCGGCTCATTGGTAATAGCGGGATTGGTGCTGGCAAATACACATCGTACATCCAAAATCAAGGAATAGTTTCTAACCTTATCTTGCAATACCCATGACCACTTTTACCCTTGTCTTACTCTGTCTTTTTGCTTTCAGCGCAGGATTTGTTGACGCCATTGTAGGTGGAGGTGGATTGATACAGACACCGGCATCTTTAATCTTATTACCACAATTACCGGTGGCCACGGTAATTGGTTCATTAAAGATCCCTTCCTTTTCCGGAACTGCTTTTGCAACGGTTCAATACCTGAAGAATGTGAAAATTAAATGGCGTCTTGCGGGCGTTATGTGCCTTACTGCTTTCTTTGCTGCATTTGCCGGTTCTGAAGTGCTTACGTTGGTAAGTAACCGCTTCATGAAACCCATCATTTTTATTGTATTGATCATTGTGGCTATCTATACATACTCAAAAAAGAATTTTGGTCAGCATACCCATAAAGAACATTCTGCCAAAACAGAAATGGGTTATGCATTATTGATCAGTATTGTGATCGGTTTTTACGACGGTTTTATCGGCCCCGGTGCAGGAAGTTTTCTGGTACTCGCTTTTATCACTTTATTAGGGTTTGATTTTTTACACGCCAGTGCCAATGCCAAACTCATCAATCTCTCTACCAATCTTGGCTCTATCATTTTGTTTTTGTTAAAAGGCAGTATTCTCTGGAGCATTGCCATCCCTATGGCCATCTGCAATGGTATGGGTGGCATATTGGGTGCACGGCTTGCCATTGCCAAAGGAAACCAGTTTATTCGTATTTTCTTTTTGCTGATCATTACAGCTACTCTGCTCCGCTTTGGTTATGATGCTTTTTTGAAGTAGTGTTATTGGTTTACCGGTTTATTCGTTTACTCGTAAATGCCAAAAGAACCCACCAATAAACTGATAACCCTGTTAACCAATAAACCACCCGATCGAACCTTAACCTTTCTTTATACCCAGAAAGTGGATTACCCAGCGGAATGGGTTGTAATTTTCAACATTCCGTTTAACCCGTAACGATACCTGTACATTTGATATGAGCAATCCCGCGTCCATGTCAGTTAGTTTTGAAAAAGAGAAGAACATCAAAGCATCAGCCTATACAGGCATGATCTGTGTATTGTTGTTTCTGTTATTCTTTTTTCTGCAGTGGACCCTACCTACTATTCCTCCACCCGATTTTGGGGAAGGGATTGAAGTAAATCTGGGCAATAGTGAAACAGGATTAGGCAATACTGCTCCCCAAATACCGGGAGAACCTTCTGTAATTGAAGATACCAAAACGTCACCACCCAAAACAGTACAGGAGAATACGCCTCAACCCAGGATCAAAACAGATGAATATGCCGATGGCGATGCTCCGGCAGTAAATAATAACAAAGCCAAAGCTGTTACCAAACCTGTAGTAAACCCTACTACTGCTGTTAAAAAACTCACACCTGCCACCGTAACCAATCTAACACCGGCCCCACCCAAACCCAAAGCGGTTTTTAAAGGGGGCACCAGTGCCACCACCAGTGGCAACCGGGCAGATAGTTATAATGGCGTGAAAGACCAGGGAATAGCGGGCGGAAAAGGAGATCAGGGCAACCCGAATGGCAATCCCAATTCAGATAGTTATAAGGGCAATGCTGCCAGCGGAAATGGAGGAAGCGGTGGAACCGGTGGGGTAAGTATCCGCAGCGGACTGGATGGCAGAAGAATTACCAAACTCCCTTCTTTTGAAGATGATTTTAATGAGAATGCAAAAGTTGCGGTAGATATCACAGTTGATAAAGCGGGTAATGTGACCATGGCAATTGTTAACCAACGCGGCACTACCACCACCAACCAGAATATCCGCAATATTGCCTTACGCAAAGCCCGGGGTTTAAAACTCAATAGCGGTAATACGGAAGAACAAACCGGCACATTGGTATTCAATTTCAAACTAAGGGGTTAAATATTGTTGCATATTTGCAGCAGATTATGACCTATCCCGAAACCCTCCATTATCTCTTTAACAAACTGCCGATGTTCAGCCGCATTGGCACAGCTGCGTTTAAAAAAGACCTGACCAATACGATCCGTTTGTGTGAATCATTGGGTAATCCGCAGAATACATTCAAAACCATCCATATTGCCGGCACCAATGGAAAAGGATCAACCAGTCATATGCTGGCTGCCATACTGCAAACCGCCGGTTATACAACAGGCTTATATACTTCACCCCATTTAAAAGATTTCAGAGAAAGGATCAAAGTAAACGGGCACCTATGTAACGAACAGTTTGTGGTTGATTTTACAGAACGTATTCAACCTTTGATCGATGAGATAGAACCTTCATTTTTTGAGATCACGGTAGCCATGGCTTTTGATTATTTCGCAAAGATGAAAGTAGATGTGGCTGTAATTGAAGTGGGTTTGGGCGGGCGTTTCGACAGTACCAATATCATTACCCCGGAACTCAGTGTAATTACCAATATCGGATGGGATCATATGAATATGCTGGGTGATAGTCTGGAAAAGATCGCATTTGAGAAAGCAGGAATCATCAAAAAAGGGATACCGGTTGTGATTGGCGAAGTGATACCGGAAACCAAACAGGTGTTTGAAGATAAGGCCGCAGGGTCGCAGATTTCTTATGCGCAAAATGAAAGATATGTTGTGGGATGGGAATATGAACATCACCAATTAACTGTAGAAGTGGCTGAAAAAAGATCTGACAATCATCGTCATTATCAATTAGATCTGCCCGGTATTTATCAAACCAGAAATTTACTGACCGTTCTGGAAGCCGCACACCAGCTGTATTTGAAAGGATGGAAAACTGATCATGCTACCGTACAAAAAGCATTGGCTCATGTAAAACCGCTTACCGGTCTTCACGGCAGATGGGAAGTTATACATCATGACCCCGTAGTGATCCTGGATGTAGGACATAATGTGGATGGCATGGCGCAGATAAAAGAGCAGCTGGAACTATCCGATTATCAGCACCTGCATATCATCATGGGCATGGTAAAAGATAAAGAGATCGATGCGGTTTTGCAATTGCTGCCCAGGCAGGCTACTTACTATTTTACACAGGCACAAATACCGAGAGCACTGGATGCAGAAAGCTTAAGGCTGAACGCGGAACGCTTTGGATTAACAGGATCCTCTTTCAGTAATGTGAATGATGCTTTACAAAATGCATTGAGTCATGCACACAAGGATGATATGATTTTGGTATGCGGAAGTGTATTCCTGGTGGGAGAAGTGACTATGTAAATTGAAGCCATCCCAACTTTACCAAAGCTTCATATAAAGGGCCTACCTGAACCCCATGCTGTATCTTATTCTCTTTCAGCATTTGCCATATCTCTTCTTTTGAAAAAGAAACCACATCAATATCTTCATACTCATCCATGTTTTTGGAATTGGCAATAGGATATGCATTACGGGCAAGAAAAAAATATGCTGTATTGTTATTAATCGCAGGATTGGGAGCCACTTGCAGTAAGAATTCTATCTCATCCGAAGTATAGCCGGTCTCTTCCTCCATCTCGCGTTTTGCCGCATCAATGGGTTGTTCATTCTTCTCAATCACACCACCAGGCAGTTCAAATGTGGTTTGATCAACCGGATAACGGTATTGACGAACCAGGATAATCCTTTCTTCTTGGGTAACAATGATCGAATTGCACCAATCAGGTAATTCAACAGTATAATAAGGTTCTATGATCCTGCCGTCGGGAAATTCACAACTATCTGCACGAAGTTGTAACCATCTATCTCGAAAAACATATTCAGAAGATAATTTCTTCCATCGCAGATCTCTTTCCATATACAATATTAATTACCAACCTTTGCTTTCCCGCAATGAAGTAATATGAGCCGTATGATGTTTGCCATGCCAGGCATACAATCCCAATAAGAACCAAAGAGTCATTTGTCGTCCATGTTCCGGATGAACCACCGTTCTTTCCCAATCCGCATCTTTGGCACCCCTGATAGCAATATACCAACGCTGGTGAAGCGCATGTAATAAGGTGAGCGAAATATTAATAGGCAATTCATTATCCGGAAACAAAGCCCATTCTTTTTCTTCGTAAGGTTTAATGGTAGGATTGTTTTCGGTAAGTCCCAGTTTAAACCTGATATAGGCATTCATATGACTGTCGGCCACATGGTGTACCAATTGTTGAACCGTCCATCCCCCATCACGATAAGCTGTGTGGAGCTGGTCTGCATCCAGATTCAGGATAGAACGCTCCAGTTCTTCTGGCAGGAATTTGATATCGAGCAACCATTTTTCTTTTTGTTCAGTAGAAAAAGGTTGGGGTTCATATTTACCTATGGGATAGCGTGGATCGCTTGTCATAATATATTTCTTAAAAAATAAAAATCATAGTTACGCCTCTCTCAATACATGACCCGTCATTTGTATGAATACATCTTCCAGGTTAGCCTGCTTCACTTCTTTCGGTTTTTCAAAACCGGAAGCTACCAGTTCATCGATCAGTTTATCAGGAGAATTCAAGGCAATGATATTGCCACTGTCAATGATGGCCACCCTGTCGCAAAGTACTTCTGCTTCATCCATATAGTGGGTGGTAATAATCACGGTAGTTCCCTGGTTACGGATATCACGGATCAGATCCCACAAATTTCTTCTGGCCTGCGGATCCAATCCTGTAGTAGGTTCATCCAAAAAAATGATCTTGGGATGATTGATCAAAGTAGTGGCAATGGAGAAACGTTGTTTTTGTCCACCACTCATTTCCTTGAACTTAGCTTTTGCTTTATCCCGAAGGTTCACCTTATCCAGCAATAACATCGGATCCACTTCTTCATTATATAATCCGGCAAAGAGATTGATCAGTTCCACCAGGTTCAGACTGGGATAATAACCGGAGGTCTGTAACTGCACCCCAATGATCTTTTTGATATCATTAGGAGCGGTATCGAGGTCCAGACCGTCTACCCATACTTTTCCACTCGTCTTTTCACGCAATGTTTCAATGATCTCCAGGGTGGTAGATTTACCGGCACCATTCGGCCCCAGTAATCCGAAGATCTCCCCTTCCTGCACATCAAAGCTGATGCCCTTTACAGCTTCAAAATCTCCGTAACTTTTTTTCAGGTCTTTAACACTGATAATTGTTCTGCTCATGATCTAAAATTTAAATACCAACCCAGCCTGTTTATCGGCTACACCTAAACCCAGTGCCGCCTTATGAGATTGTCTATTGAACAAAATTACGGCCATTTCCAGATTCTTTTGCCCCATCAAAATTAAGTATCCGCTTGCCAATGAAGCAGCAAAACCGCCACCGATCATTGCCCATCCGTTACTTTTATTGTTATCGGAAGATGAGAGTTTACGAATACCTGCGAAAATTGCTACCGCACCTATAAAGCCAATTGCCTGACCGGCTATTTTATTTGACTGATGTTTTTCTACCAGTCTGATTAAATTGATATCGCCTGTTCGGTAAAAAAGCTGTTCAAACTGTTTCTTACCCGTAAAGATCGTATCGTGATAAATAATAGTATTGGGTTTGGGGTTAAAAAAATAATGCATACCCCCGGGTTCCATTTTTTGTTGTGCCTGCGTGGCAATACCTGCCAACAATAAAAAATTCAGTAAAAAAATCCTGTTCATTCTTTTATTTTATGACTCCAGTAAATGTTTCCAGTTCATCCATCATCTTTTTGCTTCCGATAAATAAAGCGGTTCGCTGGTGAAGTTCGGTGGGTTGTATATCCAGAATCCGTTGTTTACCATTCGTTGCGGCACCGCCTGCTACTTCTACGATAAAGGCAAAGGGATTGGCTTCATACAAAAGGCGTAATTTCCCTTTCGGCTTATCTAAAGTGGCCGGATACATAAATATCCCTCCCTTGATCAGGTTACGGTGTACATCTGCCACCATACTTCCGATATAACGCTGCGTGTAGGGCCCACCGCTCTCTTTTGTTTTCTGCTGACAACCATTGATGTATTTTCTCACAGCTTCATCATACTGGAAAAAATTACCATGATTTACAGAATAGAATTTTCCGGTTTCCGGACATTTGATATCAGGATAACTTAATGAGAACTCACCAATAGAAGGATCCAGTGTAAATCCGTTAACACCTCTGCGGGTTGCATATACCAGCATGGTGCTGGAACCATACACTACATAGCCTGCGGCAACCTGTTGACTACCGGGTTGCAGAAAATCCTCTTTGGTACAGGGTTTACCCAGTTCACTCACCCTTTTATAAACACTGAAAATGGTACCGATGGAAACATTCACATCAATATTGCCACTTCCGTCTAAGGGATCGAACAAGACCACATATTTACTCTGGTTACTAATTTCATCATTAAACACTACAAAATCATCCATTTCCTCACTACCGATACCCGCACAACTGATACCGTGCTTCAAAACACCCATGAACTGATTATTGGCAAAAATGTCTAACTTCTTTACATCTTCTCCCTGCACATTTACAGAACCGGCGTCACCTAATATGTCTACCAGACCGGCTTTATTCACTTCAACATTTACACGCTTGGCTGCTAAGGCAAGATCACGCAGCAAACGGCTTAATTCGCCGGTAGCTGTTGGAAACTGTCTTAACTGCGTAAGGGTAAATTCATCCAGTGTGAGAATCTTTCTGTTTACACTCATAAGGATCATTTGGATAAAGTTAGGAAGTGACCAGTAATCCTGTAGATAAATTTTAGGAAAGTATAATGTATAAAATACACAGCAACTGCTGGCTTACAACCGGTAAAACACCTGGGTAAAGAAAATAATTCCTTTCTTGTCTTTATACACGCCAATACCGGTGAACCGATAATCGCCTTCGATATTTTTTTTGTGTCCGGGACTATTGAGCCATCCCTTTACCACTTCCTTTGCTGAAAGCTGTCCATAGGCAACATTTTCCGCCGAAGCCGTGATCCATCCCTCTTTTTGCTTAATGGCCTGCATCCTTTGGTCAAAGCCTTCATGTCCAAAGCCCGTTTTACGTTCTGCCATATCTTTACTATGTTGATAAGCCTGCCTGTTGGCCTCGGCATTGGTCTCAAGAGATATTAGGCCAATTGAATTCCGATGTTCATTTACATAGTGGAGGATTGCCCCCTCCAAAGTAACAGCCATCACCGGACCTTTTTCAGGTATTTTCGAAGCTGTGAGTTTTGGACTGCAGGAAAGTATCGCAATCAATACAATTGAGCTTATAATAGCAATGAAGGTTGCTGATTTTGTCATGTAGATCTTTTCATAACCAAGACAACAACCATACCAGTTAATCGATTTACAGAATTAACCTAGTTTTGCGCCCAAACATTAACCACAGTAAAGGAATGAAAGTATTCAAATTCGGCGGAGCCAGTGTTAACAGTGTAGAGAGGATCCAGAACCTGGCAGGCATCGTAAAACAATATCAGGAACAACCATTGGTGATCATTATCTCGGCTATGGGAAAGACCACCAATAGTCTGGAAAAAGTAGCTGATACCTTTTTTTCCGGAAAACAGGAAGATGCGCTTCATTTGTTTGATGCCATTAAACAATACCATATCAATATTTCCAAATACCTGCTGGTAACCCGGTTTAATGAATGCCTTGATCAGTTGTCTGATTTCTTTACCGAGATCGAATGGCTGCTGCATGATAAACCGGTAAGGGAATATGATTACTACTATGACCAGATCGTATGTGTGGGCGAATTATTAAGCACCTGTATCATCAGCCATTACCTGAATGAAACCCAAATTGCTAACCAATGGCTCGATGTGCGTGATCTGATCAGAACGGACAATACATTTCGGGATGCGGGAATTGATTGGGAAGTAACGGAACAGAGGATCAAGATGCTGGATGTTAAAGGTCAGATAACAGAGAAAGATACTTCTCACAACTCACAACTCTCAACTCACACCTACATTACACAAGGTTTTATCGGTTGCACCGACGATAATGAAAGCACAACCCTTGGCCGTGAAGGAAGTGATTACACCGCCGCCATCTTTGCCAATATCCTGAACGCAGAAAGCCTGAGTATCTGGAAAGATGTGGAAGGAGTGATGAATGCCGACCCCAAACAATTTCCGGATGCACAACTGATCAGCGAACTCAGTTTTACAGAAGTGATCGAAATGGCTTTTTACGGTGCACAGGTCATACATCCCAAAACGATCAAACCCCTGCAGAACAAGGGTATTCCGTTATACGTAAAATGTTTTCTGGATCCATCTTTGCCAGGGACCATTATCCATCAAAAGAACAGTAAGAACCTCCCACCTATCATTGTGATCAAACAAAACCAGGCTTTACTCCATCTGAACAGCCAGGATTTTTCTTTTGTAGGTGATGAGCCCATGAGCAAACTTTACCAACTGTTTGCCAAGATACATTTCCGTCCCAACCTTATACAAACCGGAGCCATCAATGTGCAACTGTGTGTTGATAACCGGTCTCACAAAATTGAACAGCTCGCTTCAGCGGCTGCGGCAATTTTTGATGTACAGGTTGAGAAGGACCTGAACCTGCTTACTATCCGGCATTATAACAAGGAAATCTTTGAGGAACTCACAAAAGACAAAAATATCATCCTTACACAAAGGACAAAGGAAACCATTCAGGTATTGTATGCCTGATCTGGCTTTATAAAAGGGGAACGTACTCCCCTTTCTTATTCACAGAGATCAGTGGAATCTTTTTGTTCTGTTCAAAGTAATCATATACTTCTTTGAGCCTGCCCGAGAAACGCTGGTACGCTGGATCATCCTTGCTTGTCTTGACCAGAAATTCGCGACTTTTTTCTACACTATACCGGATAGGAAATATATGAACAGGAATAAAATCCTCACCCTGGTCATGGGCATAGGAAGCCAGAATATATAACTCATCAATTTGCGTATTGATGGGAATACAGCCTACCGTAACACAACTGCCATGAATAAAGATATCATTACCGGGTTTGGCAGAATCACTCAGCAACATATCTGAGGCGTTAGGATAATTCAGCCCCAGCGACATATTATAATTGCTTTTGGGATTGAACTGGTTGATATAGTAGAAACCTTCCGGTACCTGATAATCACCCTCAATCCGTTTAGGCCCCAATGCTCCGGATAAAGCACAAACCTTATAAGTCTTGAATAGTTTAAAAGGCTCATTCTTCTGGTTACGAACCCATACTTCCAGCTGACTATCATACTTGAAACTTCGCAAATAGATCTGTTTCACCGGCCAGGATATATGCATAGCCGCCAGTTGTTTCTTCAGAGAATCCTCCCTTTGTTTGATCGCATTGGCCACTTTTGGGTACTGACGCTGGGTATTCATAAACGACACCTGTGCCTCAACCCTGAACAGACAGGAAACACAAAAAATGATCGTTAATAATGCTCTCATGGGTTCAAAAATAGCGGAAATAAAAAACGCACCAAAGATTGATGCGTTAAAATAACGTTGGGAATGGAGGGGAAATTGTCCATAGTCGATAGACCATAGTCCATGGTCCATTGCAGAACCCAAACCTTTTAAATGGCTATGGACTGTCGACCATGGAACATGGACGGTTCTCCTAAAGATTCCCCCTTAACTCCTGTTCTCGCTCTATCGCTTCAAACAAGGCCTTAAAATTCCCTTTCCCAAAACTTTTAGCTCCTTTGCGTTGGATTATCTCGAAGAACAGTGTGGGCCTGTCTTCAACAGGTTTGGTGAAGATCTGAAGCAGATAACCTTCCTCATCCCTGTCCACAAGTATCCCCAGTTGCTTCAAGGGTTCCAGATCTTCATCAATATGCCCTACCCTTTCTAACAGTTCATCGTAATAAGAAGAAGGCACTTTGAGAAACTCGATGCCGCGGCTTTGCAAATCCGTTACGGTATTTACAATATTATTCGTGGCAAGGGCTACATGCTGACAACCTTCTCCATCATAATAATCGAGGTATTCTTCCACCTGCGATTTTTTCTTGCCCTCTGCGGGTTCATTGATCGGAAATTTGACAAACCCATTGCCATTGCTCATCACTTTACTCATCAGAGCTGAGTATTCTGTTGAGATATCATTGTCATCAAACGTAAGAATATTGCGGAAACCCATCACTTCTTCATAAAAATTTACCCAGCGGTTCATTTGGTTCCAGCCAACATTGCCTACACAATGATCTACGTACAGTAACCCGGTATCAGCCGGATTATATTCAGATTCCCATTTACGGTAACCGGGCAGGAATACTCCTTCATAATTTTTTCTTTCTACAAACAGGTGTACCGTTTCACCATACGTGCAGATCCCACTTACCACCACTTCACCATGTGCATCTTTTAAAATGTGGGGTTCCTGATAAGTTTTGCCACCTCTTGCTGTTGTTTGCTTCCATGCTTCTGTAGCATCATCTACTTTTAAAGCCAATATTTTTACTCCATCCCCATGCCGGTAAATATGATCGGCCATCGCATTCTGACTTCGCAAGGGTGTGGTAAATACAAAAGTGAGTTTGTTCTGCCGAACCGCATAACTGGCCCTGTCTTTCATACCGGTTTCAGGCCCGGCATATGCCAAACTTTGAAAACCAAAAGCGGTCTTATAGAAATGTGCCGCCTGCTTGGCATTGCCCACATAAAATTCAACATAGTCGGTTCCCTGCAAAGGCAGGAAGTCTTCCTGTATAGATATAACAGGCGTATTTGATACGAGTGTTCCCATAAATTTGTTTGAGTGTAATTATGACTGAAAAGAGAGACCCAAAAAGCGTTCAGCTTTCTGCGTTAAGCCTTAAGCGTTGTTATCCATGGCCAAAGCTTCCATCAGCAAACAATAGCAAAACCGTTTGTCGCCGAATAATTTATGGGGATAATCAGGAGTCATCGGGACAAATCTAAATAAAATTTGAAGAGTTTTTAGTTTGAAGTGTAAAGTTTTGAATTATAAGGCAAAGTGAATGGTCAACTCCAAACTTTAAACTCAAAACTTTAAACTCTAAACTCTTACTTATCTTCGCCCTTCATACAATCACGTCTATGAAAGTCGGTATCCTCGGTGGTGGTCAATTGGGAAGAATGTTATTACAGGCAGCGGCCAATTATACGGTTGATACCTATGTATTGGAGAATGATGACCAATGTCCTGCCGCCCATTTATGCCATCATTTTACAAAAGGCAGTATCACCGATTTTGATACGGTTTACAATTTTGGCAAAGGGTTGGATGCCATAACTATTGAAATTGAATCCGTTAATGTAGATGCGCTGGAAAAACTGGAAGCCGAAGGTGTACGGGTATATCCCAAACCATCTGCGATCCGGATCATCAAGAACAAGATCGTTCAGAAAGAATTTTATAAAAAACATGAAGTTCCTACTTCGGATTTTATTGTAACCGAGAACCAGGCCGATCTGCAGATGCACCTTGATTTTCTACCTGCTGTTCATAAAATTGGTCAGGGAGGTTACGATGGCAAAGGTGTACAAGTATTGGAAACGGAAGCCGATCTGATCAAAGGATTTGATGCACCTGCAGTATTGGAGAAAAAAGTTAAGATCAAAAAAGAGCTCGCGATCATTGTTGCGATGGGTGATAACGGAGAAACGGTTTTATTTCCCCCCGCAGAAATGGTATTTGATCCCGTATGGAATTTATTGGACTACCAGCTCAGCCCTGCCC
>CANGOX010000064.1 GCA_947455605.1 Chitinophagaceae bacterium | reverse complement strand
CACTGTTTTCCCTTCACCTGTTGCAATAGACGATTCAATTGCTTCATCAATGGCATCACCATCGGTACAGGTAAATGAAATCGTATCAACTGCTTTTTTAACAAACTTAGCTTCCAGTCCTACTACCAGCATACTTACCGCAGGATTGCGTTGATACACCTGTGCGGAAGCCAATAAACCCGTACTCATTTCTGCCGCCATCGACTGAACGGCAAAATACATGGACTTAAAAGGATTCTGATTGAACCATTTATATTTTACGGTAACTACCGCATGTTGCTCATCCAATGCCTTTACCCGCAAACCTGCAAACAAAGCTGAGGGCAAACGCTGCAGCATAAACATGCGAAACTTAAAAGGGTTGGTGATCTGTTGCCTGAATGCTGTAAATCCTGGATTCATGATGATTGTCTGTTTAAAGAACACATAGTGATCCCGCAAACAAACCGTTTGCTCCATAAATGTACCAAGTACTTACTGCTGCAAAAAATTTAATACCAGAATCAGAGGAGTAATGAGGCCAATGCATAATCGGCGATCAGGATCAGGATACAACTTACTACCACCGCACTGGTGCTGGCCCGGCCGATCTCTAAGGAACCTCCTTTTACATTATAGCCATAATAAGCAGGAATACTGCTGAGGATAAAGGCAAATGTGTATGCCTTATAAATACCGAAATTGATATTATACATATTCAGATTCTGACGCAGACCGATATCAAAAATATCTGTTGCCAGAATACCCGACATGGCACCCGCTGTTCGTCCGCCCCAGATACCCAGTACAGCAGAAATAGTGATCAGACAAGGTATCACCAATAAAGAAGCCAGGATCTTGGGTAATATCAGGTAGCTCTTGGTATTGATACCCATGATCTCCAAAGCATCGATCTGTTCACTGATACGCATATTACCCAGTTCACTCGCGATCTTACTGCCCACCACACCGGCCAATACAATACTTACAACGGTTGGCGATAATTCGGTGATCATACTATCCCGCACGATCTGTGCAATAGTTGCAGCAGGTACTAGCGGACTAACAATCTGGTAAGCCGTCTGTACAGTTGTAACCGCCCCCAGAAATAAAGAAATGATCACAACAATGGGCAAAGCACCCACGCCAATCTCTACACACTGGTGCATGAATTCCTTCCAGTACATACGCCAGTTCTCGGGCTTGGTAAACATGCCCTTGAGCATAAGTAAGTAGGTTCCTACGTGTGTGAAAAAAGACATAGATTCAATTAGAAATTAAAAATTAAGAATTAAAAATTAACACCAGTAATTATTAATTACTAATTTTTAATTTTTAATTACAAGCACAACTACTTCTTACGTTTTTTAAGCCTCTTCCACCATGTACTCTTCTGCACCACTTCATCCGTATTGATCCTGCATTTTAACTGAGCATCCACTACGGCTACCAATGCCATATTGATGATACTTCGTACCGTACTGCCCAATTGTAATACGTGTACGGGCTTTTTCAATCCCAACAAAATTGGCCCGATCGCATCAGCTCCACCTACTTCCTTTAAGAGATTGTAAGTTACGTTACCTGCCGTTAA
Organism: Chitinophagaceae bacterium; assembly: GCA_947455605.1. Lineage (GTDB taxonomy): Bacteria > Bacteroidota > Bacteroidia > Chitinophagales > Chitinophagaceae > Sediminibacterium. Next base: position 19,497 of record CANGOX010000064.1, on the reverse strand, counting down.
GTTAGGGAACATCAGTACGTTCACATCCTGGTCTACCAGTTCACTGAAAGGATAATTGTCTTTCAGGATCTCTTTATTAAATGCCATACTACCCTGCATCTCACCATCCACGATCAGTGATGGATTTCTTTGTTTCAATATCCTTGTGGCTTCCGCTACCAGCTTTGCTTCCGGAGAATCGCTGCTGCCGAAATTACTGTAACTCAACATGGCAATACGCGGTGTGAGGTTAAAGTTGCGCACTTCCTTGGCTACCATCATGGTTATATCGGCCAGTTCATCTGCCGTTGGATTGAAATTGACCGTTGTATCTGCCAGGAATAAAGGCCCCTGTTTGGTTAGCAGGAGATACATACCTGCGATCTTTTTCACACCTTCTTCTGTTCCAATGATCTGCAAGGCCGGGCGGATCGCTTCTGCATAATTCTTGGTCAACCCGGATAACATCGCATCCGCATCACCTGTTTCCACCATCATACAACCGAAATGGTTACGGTCTTTCATGATCTTCAGGCTCTCATATTTATTGATTCCCCTGCGATGTCTTTTCTTGAAAAAGAGCTCACCGTAAAACTCCCGCTTCTCTTCCATCTCATCACTTCGTGGATCAATAATGGGAATATCTGCCAGATCAATATTATTTTCTTCTGCTATTCGGTTGATCTTGATCGGATCGCCCAACAGGATAGGATAAGCGATACCATCATCATAACAGATACTGGCAGCTTTTAAGATCTTCTGGTTATCGGCTTCTGCAAACACCAATCGTTTCGGATCCCTGCGGGCTTTATTGCCTATCACACGGATCAACTGGTTATCGAGACCTAACCGTTTATTCAGTTCCAATGTATACGCATCCCAGTTGGCAATGGTCTTTTGTGCCACGCCACTTTCTACAGCGGCTTTGGCAACTGCAGGTGCTACGGTAGATAATAATCTTGGATCCAAAGGTTTCGGAATAATATACTCAGGACCAAACGACATATTATTCTGGTTATACGCCATGTTCACAATATCCGGCACCGGCGATTTTGCCAGATCAGCTAAAGCTTTTACTGCTGCAAGTTTCATCGCTTCATTGATCTGTTTGGCACGCACATCCAGTGCACCTCTGAATATATACGGAAAGCCCAGTACATTATTTACCTGGTTAGGATAATCCGATCTGCCGGTTGCCATAATAATATCCTTACGTACAGCCGTTGCATCATCATAGGTGATTTCAGGATCCGGATTAGCCATCGCAAAAACGATTGGGTTCTTCGCCATACTCTTCACCATATCCTGTGTGATCACATTTCCTACACTAAGGCCTAAAAATACATCTGCATTTTTCATGGCTTTATCCAGGGTCCAGTCACTTTTCTTTACAGCAAACTTCTCTCTGATAGGACCAAGGTCCGTTCTTCCCACATGCAACACCCCGTCTTTATCAAACAAAATAAAGTTCTCATACTTTGCACCCAATGCTACGTACAATTGGATACAGGCCATCGCTGCCGCTCCTGCGCCATTGATCACGAAATTTACTTTCTCTATTCTTTTCTTCTGCAACTCCAATGCATTCAACAAAGCTGCACTGCTGATGATGGCAGTACCATGCTGGTCATCATGCATCACAGGAATATTCATTTGCTTTCGCAGTTCCTGTTCTATATAAAAACATTCCGGCGCTTTAATATCCTCGAGGTTGATCCCGCCAAAAGTGGGCTCGAGCGATCTTACGATCTGCACAAATTTTTCCGGATCCTTTTCGTTGATCTCAATATCAAACACATCTATATCTGCAAAAATTTTGAAGAGTACCCCCTTACCTTCCATTACAGGTTTACTGGCTTCGGGTCCAATATCACCCAATCCCAAAACAGCGGTACCATTGGTAATTACGGCAACCAGATTTCCCTTGGCGGTGTATTTATAAACATCTTCCGGGTTGGCGGCGATCTCTTTACAGGGTTCGGCCACTCCGGGACTGTATGCCAGAGAGAGGTCTCTTTGTGTTTTCGCTTCTTTGGTGGGAACAACTTCAATTTTTCCGGGCCTGCCGCTGGAATGGTATTCCAACGCCTGTTCTTTGCGCAGATCAATGTGTTTAGCCATAGATTCTTTTTAGGGTACCGGCAACATAACCAGGGTCGACTTTGGTTGTGTCACTCACTTCAACGTTCTGTTCGCCGGGGAGCAGTTTAGTTAAGTGGCTGCAAAAATACAATTTATTAAAATGCTGGCAGAAAGGCAATTTAGGGATTCTCTAAGGTCGCAATTTGCGTACTTAGAGAAAAAAACTGCGCCTTTGCGCCTTTGCGTGAGAATTTGCTCGCAAAGGCGCAAAGGCGCAGTTGTATTATACAGTTGCTGAAGCGCCCAGCCAGGCCATCATGCCCATACCGGTTTCAATAGCGCGTTCATCAATATTAAATTGTGGTGTATGCACATTATGAATGATCCCCTGCTCTTTATTGCGAACACCGAGGCGGTAAAAACAACCCGGGATCACCTGGGTATAATACCCGAAATCTTCAGCTCCCATGCGCATTTCAGTTTCCGATACATTTTCCTTCCCCATATAAGTATTCGCTAATTGCCAGCCTGTTTCCGTTAAAGCCGGATCATTATCAACTGTAGGGTAACCAATATCAATATGCAGGTCAATTTCTGCTCCCGTGGCTTCCGCAATTCCTTTAGCCTGGTTACGGATCAGCTCATGTGCTTTGCTTCTCCATGTTTCATCCATGGCACGAAACGTTCCCATGAGTTTTACCTCACTCGGAATCACATTGGTGGTATGCCCACCCTGGATAGAACAGATAGACAATACCGATGGTGAAGTTGGATTATTATTTCTAGAGATCACCTGTTGTAAACTCACGATCAATTGTGAGGCCACTAAAATAGTATCTGCCGTTAAATGCGGTGCCGCAGCATGTCCGCCCTTACTCCTGATCGTAATATACAATTCATCCGCACTGGCCATTACCCGGCCTTTTCTGAAACTCAGTTTACCCAGATCCAGTCCGGGATGTACATGCAAGCCAAAAATACCCTGCGGCCTTGGGTTTTCCAATACACCTTCTTTGATCATATAACTGGCACCACCCGGATTTCTTTCTTCACCGGGTTGAAAAACCAGTTTCACCGTTCCTTCCCACTCAGCTTTTAACTCGTTTAAAATTTTGGCAGCACCCAACAGGATGGTCGTATGCACATCATGTCCGCATGCATGCATCACACCGGGGTTCTTCGATCTATAATCCACTTCGTTCTCTTCCTGTATCGGTAAAGCATCCATATCCGCCCGCAGAGCGAACACGCGGCTATCCGGGTTCTTTCCTTTGATAACACCTACAATACCGGTAGTAGCCATTACTTCGAAAGGAATGCCGAAAGAATTGAGTTTAGATTGTACAAACTTACTGGTCTCAAATTCTTTATAACTAAGCTCAGGATTGGCATGCAGGTGATGACGGACCTCTATAAATTCATCCGCATACTGTTTTGCTAACCCCTTTATCTTTTGGTCTAACATGTTTATTGTGTTATGATTTCATCTTCTTCCTTAAGCGTATATTCTATTCCATCATCCACTATATATACGCCGTTGGGATATAATTTATTTAATTGTGCCTTCAGCTTTTCAGCTTCTTCTTTCTTCAGAAAATTACCGATACGTACTTTAAAACTAGGCGATTGAAATACCACATAGGTTTTCTGATCAGGAAATTGTGAGATCAGATCGGCCCTTACCTTAAACGCATCATCTCTTCTCGAGGTACTGATCACCTGAATACGGAAACCCTTGTACATACCATTTGGCGTCATCATGGACAAACGTTTGTTCATGGCGATCTGTTTGGCCGTAAGCAGATCCAGACGGGCATCTTTTTTAACCACCACAGAATCATTGGCAGATGCAACACCTGCAACTGAAATACCGATGCCCAGTAAGTATATGTTTACCCTAAACAACATGTGTTATTTTCAGTAAGTTAATCAATTGATGGCAAAACTAAGTGAGTGAGCCCCGGTTGAACGGATAAGCGGTTTACTCTTTTGTTAATATCCGCTTCCTTCAGCCGGTTGTCCCTTAACAATGGCCACACCCGCACTGCAACCCAGGCGGGTAGCACCGGCATCCACCAGTTCTTTGGCAAACGCATAATCACGGATCCCGCCCGAAGCTTTGATCTGGATATGATCCGGCAAATGTTTCCGGAACAATTTCACCGCTTCCACACTCGCCCCTTTTTCGGCATAGCCGGTTGAGGTCTTTAAATAATCAATGCCCGCCAGTCCATAAATATCGCAACACTTAATGATCTCCTCATCCGTTAACACACCGCTTTCAATGATGATCTTGATCACTTTATCCTTACTGCGGATGATGGGCATGATATGATTGATCTCATCGGCAAGAAATTGCCAATCATTATTTTTAATGGCTGAAATATTGATCACTACATCCAGTTCATCAGCACCATCTACAATAGCCAAAACGATCTCAGCGATCTTGGCTTCCACCGCAGAATAACCAAACGGAAACCCGATCACCGTTGCCACTTTCACACTACTACCCGCAGTCAACACTTTTGCCCTCTTCACAAAATTTGGCGGCACACATACCGCAGCGAAGCCGTATTCTTTTGCTTCTGCGCACAGCTTTTCAATATCAGAGATTAAAGTAGTGGGTTTTAGGATTGTGTGGTCGATGTATTGATTGAGTTTCATGATAGTCTGGAGTTAGGAGTCTGGAGTCAGGAGTATTTTCTATTTTTATTTTTAACTGTTTTTATGATTGATCCAGTTATTCTTATTATTTCATCTACATCCTTTAAAAAAGAGCAAGCCATAGAATGATCGATCAAATCGCAATCTCTTAATAGCCTTAGCCAATAGCGGGTTTCTCTCGATTCTTTATAGGCAATACTCATTTTTGCCGAAAAGTCTTTCTCAGTATGCCCACCTAATGCCTCTTCAACATTTGCACCAATAGAAGTTCCCGATCTCAACAATTGCCTGCTAATGCTATATACATCCCTATCTTCCTTACAAAGGTGCAAATGAATTTTGACAATTCTTATTGAAAACCTGTATGTTTTTTCAGCGATAATACTTTCTGCCATAAAAAATGAGTTTGCATTAAAAATACAAACTCATTAAAAAATTTATTCCCAGTATTAATACTCAGTAAATACTTCAGACTCCTAACTCCAGACTCCTAACTCTCCCTCCCATGACAAGCCTTATACTTCTTCCCACTACCACAAGGACAAGGATCATTCCTGCCGATCTTGGGTCCTACCTGAATGGGTTGTTGTTTTACCGGGGTTGGGTCGTAGTAATCATTTTCGGTTGGGGGTGCATCTACATCTTCTTTGTTGGCGCTCATGCGGCTCATATCTGTTTTTTGCTGGCGTCCTTCTTTTAGTTCGTCGCCATCATTTAACGGAATGCTTGCATGACACAGGAACTGAACAATATCCCTGTTCACTTCACTGTCCATTTTTTTGAAGAGTTCAAAAGCTTCCATTTTATAGATCACCAATGGATCTTTCTGTTCGTAAGTAGCGGTCTGCACACTTTGTTTCAGATCATCCATAGAACGTAAATGTTCTTTCCAGGCATCATCAATAAAACCAAGTGTTACCGTTCTTTCCAGCGAATTCACCATTTCGGCACCGTTTGTTTCCAGCGTCTTATTCATGTTGGACAAAGCCTGAATAGCCCGTCTTCCATCAGTAAACGGAACGATCACATTTTCAATTCTTGTTCCCTGGTCTTTACGGATATTTTTAAATACCGGAACTGATTGTACCATCAGCTCACCCTTTCTGCGCTCGTAATTGGCAGCGGCTTCACTGTATAATTTTTCTGAAAGATCCAGTTCCGACAATTTATTCAATTCTTCAGCCGAGATCTTTGTATCCAAACCAAAATTCACAATCGCCGCCAAACGGAAACCTTCATGATCGTTCTGCTCTTTGAATGAATTCACCAGATCTTCTGCCACTGAATACAAAGCATTATCCAGATCCAATGCCAAACGCTCTCCAAACAACGCATGGTTACGTTTGCTATAGATCACCGTACGTTGCTTATTCATCACATCATCATATTCCAGCAAACGCTTACGGATACCGAAGTTATTCTCTTCTACTTTTTTCTGTGCACGTTCAATAGATTTAGTGATCATGCTATGCTGGATCACTTCGCCTTCTTTATACCCCGCAAAATCCATCACTTTTGCAATACGCTCGCTACCGAACATACGCATCAGATCATCTTCAAGCGAAACAAAGAATAAAGAAGATCCGGGATCACCCTGGCGACCGGCACGTCCGCGTAACTGTCTGTCTACACGGCGCGATTCATGTCTTTCAGTACCCAAAATGGCCAAACCACCCGCTTCTTTTACACCTGGCCCGAGTTTAATATCGGTACCACGACCTGCCATATTGGTTGCGATCGTAACGGCACCTGCAAAACCCGCTTCAGCTACGATCTGTGCTTCTCTTGCGTGCTGTTTTGCGTTCAATACATTATGCGGGATCTGTTTCTGGCGAAGCATGCGGCTGAGCAATTCACTCACTTCAACGGAAGTTGTACCTACCAGTACCGGTCTTCCGGCTTCAGTCAGTTTAACGATCTCATCGATCACTGCACCAAATTTTTCACGCTTGGTTTTGAATACCAGATCCTGCTCATCTTTACGGATGGCCTGAACATTGGTAGGTATGGTTACCACATCCAGTTTATAAATGTCCCACAACTCCGCTGCTTCCGTTTCTGCCGTACCCGTCATACCCGCTAATTTGTGGTACATACGGAAATAGTTTTGCAGGGTTACCGTTGCATAGGTTTGTGTAGCTGCTTCGATCTTTACATTTTCTTTTGCTTCAATGGCCTGGTGTAATCCATCTGAATAACGGCGTCCATCAAGGATACGGCCCGTTTGCTCATCAACGATCTTCACACCGCCATCCATCACCACGTATTCTACATCCTTATCAAATAAAGTATAGGCTTTCAATAATTGCTGTACCGTGTGGATACGATCCGCTTTCACAGAGTACTCATTAATGATCGCTTCTTTTCTGTGTAATTTTTCTTCCGGTGTGATCGTTGTATCATGATCGGTTGCAGCCAAAGAAAGACTGATATCCGGCAACACAAAGAAATTAGGATCTTCTCCGGAACCGGTGATCAGCTGTATACCTTTATCAGTTAATTCAACTGAATTATTTTTTTCATCAATATAAAAATACAATTCCGCATCAGCCGTAGGCATTTCGCGTGATTGATCTGCCAAATAGAAATTCTCAGCTTTCTGCAGTTTTACTCGCATACCCGGCTCACTCAGGTATTTGATCAATGCATTATTCTTTGGCAAACCACGGTGTGCACGGAACAAAGCCAGTCCGCCATCCTTGGGATCATCATTGCCTTCGCCAATTTTTTTCTTGGCTTCGTTTAAGAATTGATTGGTGGCTCTTTTCTGTGCTTCTACCAGTTTTTCAATCCTGGGTTTCAGTTCAAAGAATTGCTGCTCACCGGTTACATGACCAATCGGGCCTGAGATGATCAACGGTGTTCTGGCATCATCGATCAACACCGAATCCACCTCATCCACCATCGCAAAATGGTGTTTGCGTTGCACCATTTCTTCCGGCGTATGCACCATATTATCACGGAGATAATCAAAACCAAATTCGTTATTGGTACCGTATGTGATATCAGCTAAATAAGCATTCCTTCTGGCTTCACTGTTGGGTTCGTGCTTATCAATACAATCTACTTTTAATCCCAGCCATTCAAAAATGGTTCCGTTCCACTCACTATCCCTTCTGGCGAGGTAATCATTCACCGTTACAATATGTACGCCTTCTCCGGCCAATGCATTTAAATAGGCAGGTAAAGTAGATACCAATGTTTTACCCTCACCCGTTGCCATCTCAGAAATTTTTCCTGAGTGCAAAACACTACCACCGATCAGCTGCACATCATAATGCACCATGTTCCAGGTAACTTTTCCGCCACCGGCCGTCCAGGTATTTTTAAAGATGGATTGATCGCCATTAATGGTCACATATTCTTTCTTCACACTAAATTCCCTATCCAGGGGAGTAGCGGCAGAAACCAGTTCTGTATTATTGGAGAAACGACGGGCCGTCTCTTTCACCACCGCAAAAGCTTCCGGCTGGATCTCAGCCAGTATCTCTTCGATCTGTTTATCACGGTCTTTTTTAAGTTTGTCGATCTCCTGGTAAATAGCATCGCGGCTATGAATATCCGTTACCGGCAGATCTTCGGCTGCCTGTTTGCGGCTTTCGATCTCTGCATCAATAGCGGTCAGGTGCGCTTTGATCCTTTCGCGGAACTCTGCTGTTTTATTACGCAGGGCATCATTGGAAAGACTTTCGTATTGACTGAAAAAACCATTGGTCTTTTGAACGATGGGCATGATCAGCTTAACATCTTTCTCACTTTTATTGCCACCGAATAACTTCGAAATAAAATTCAACATATAGATAGATCTGGTATATTAAAAAATTTAACAGTCAAAAAGGGTGCAGAAAAGTTTTTTAAGCCAATTTGGCACTCCCGATTTAAGCCGCCAAAGGTAAAGAATTTGACCCGAGCGAAATCGCCTATTCATAATCAAGGCATCTTTATCAATTAGTTAACGTAAAAACACCCGTATTCATGAGGTATATCCTGTTTTTGATCCTTTTCTCCCTTTCTGTTTCTGTACCGGCCCAGCAAAACTTTCAGGATTCAATGGCTGTAGGCAGAATTACCCTCCAAAAGAACAATATGTGGTTTCTGGCAGCCTGGGCAGGTGCCAATATTATGCAGGGGAGTATTTCGGCAAGCAATACCACAGGGAATGACCATTATTTCCACCAGATGAATGCCTATTGGAATACTGTGAACCTGGCCATAGCCGGTTTAGGGCTTTATGCTGCTAAAAAACAACTGGCAGGTATCCACACTGCAGACCGTAACCGCACCGGGCAGCAAAAGATCGAGAAAATCCTTCTTTTGAATACGGGACTGGATGCAGCCTATATTATGACAGGATTATACCTTCACGAACGCGGAACCCGCCTGAACCGCGACCAGCCCGTAGGCTACGGCAACAGCCTCATGCTCCAGGGCGGCTTTTTACTCGTTTTCGATATCATCCAATACGCCGAAAACCGTAAAAATGGAAAAGCCCTGGAAAAAGGGAGCACTGGATGGCAGATGGGAACCACGGCTAATGGAGTTGGGTTGGCATACAGGTTTTGAAAATTGAATATTGAACAAGGAATATTGAATGTTGAATGGGATTTTACTTCATAATTCAAGATTCCTTGTTCAATATTCGATATTCGAGGATTTTTAACCAAAACGATGGAATTTCAGGCCGTTTCTGCTACTTTTGCAGCCAAAATAAAGGTTCAAGCCACAAGAAAACAAGCCACTAGGCCTTTCTTGGTTCTTGTTCCTTGAAATCTTGAAACTTATCAAATATGGCAGGACAGTTAAAAGAGGTACGTAACCGGATCAAAAGTGTATCAAGCACCCAACAGATCACTAAGGCGATGAAAATGGTGAGTGCGGCCAAATTGCGCCGTGCGCAGGATGCCATCACACAAATGAGGCCTTATGCCCAGAAACTGCAGGAAATGCTCAGCAATATCGTTAGTAATATCGACGGCGGTATGAATCTGAAACTGGCTGAAGAAAGAGCCGTTGAAAAAGTATTGCTGATCGTAATTACCAGCGACAGGGGATTATGTGGTGGTTATAATGCCAATATCGTAAAACTGGCCAAAAGCACCATCGCTGAAAAATATCCGGAACAATTCAAAAAAGGAAAAGTAACCATCTGGAATATCGGTAAGAAAGGATTTGAAAGCATGAGTAAATCAGGCTTTGCTACTGATGCCACTTTTAAAGATATCTTTCTTAACCTGACCTTCGAAAATGTACAGTCGGCCGCAAAAGCTGCCATGACCGCATTTGAGAACAAAGAATTTGATGCAGTTGAATTGATCTACAGTGAATTCAAAAATGCTGCTACCCAGCGTTATGCTGCCGAACAGTTTCTCCCTATTCCTAAAGTGGCACAGAAAGCTGGTGGAAAAAAATCTGATTTTATTTTCGAGCCGGCTCAGGACCAACTGGTGGCAGAACTGATGCCTAAGATCCTGAACACCCAATTATACAAAGCCGTATTGGATGGCAATGCCAGCGAACACGGTGCCCGTATGACCGCGATGGACAAAGCCAGCGAGAATGCCAATGAATTATTGAAATCCCTGAAGATCAGCTACAACCGTGCAAGACAGGCGGCGATTACCACAGAACTTACCGAGATTGTGAGTGGTGCTGCGGCTTTGCAAGGGTAGCATTCATTAGTAATTAGTAATTAGTAGTTAGTAATTATATCTGCTAACATTAATTCCTCAATTACTAATTACCAATTACTAATTACTAATTTGTTTCTCTCATGGAAATCAGCCAGATCATCCCTCACATAGAGGTCTTAATTTTTGCGAGTGAAAAACCGCTGAGTTCGCTTGATATTGTTGAGCTGATCAATAATACTTTCGGATTTCTGGAAGAAAGGATCATGCTAGATCAGGTGGAGAGTGCGCTGGAAGGGATCCGTGAGAAATATGATTCTGAATTTTATCCGTTTGAAGTAAAACAAAGCGGCGGTGGCTGGCAGTTTTTGACCAAGCCTTCTTTTCACCCTACCATTGCACAACTCAATGGCGATAAGTTTTTGAAACGACTGTCCAATGCAGCGCTCGAAACACTGGCCATCATTGCTTATAAACAACCCATCACCAAAGGCGAGATCGAAGCCATCCGTGGGGTTAACAGCGATTACAGTATCCAGAAATTATTAGAAAAAGAACTGGTACTCATCAGTGGCCGTAATGAGAACATGCCGGGCAAACCCCTGGTCTATTCCACTTCCAAAAACTTCATGGATTATTTCGGCATCAATTCTCCTGCAGACCTACCAAAGATCAGGGAAGTACTGGCCGAACAGATCGTGGAAGGAACCATTATCAACCCATCTGATTTTACCGACCTGCCCGTAGCCGAAACCCTTGAGTTGGACGAAGTAGACGCCATGATCAAAGAAGATGTTTCCGAAGTTACCGTTAATGAAGATGGAGAACTGATCATCAATGTTGATGAGGAAAAGAAAGAAGACGAGGATACTGAGCAAACGCCTGAATAACTATTTATTGGGAAATTTTGAAATTGGGAAATTGGGAAATTGAAAGCAATTCCAAAATTTCCCAATTTCCCAATTTCCCAATCCGACTACTCCTATCTTCGCAATATGCCCGAAATTTTATCAAAAGACCAATTGATCAGTATCGCAAACGAATACGGTACACCCGTGTATGTTTACCATGCCGAGAAAATAACTGAGCAGTATCATAAATTACAGTCTGCTTTTAACCAAAGCAATACCCGTTTTTTTTATGCCTGTAAGGCATTGACCAATATCAATATCCTCAAACATATCCGTTCATTGGGTTGCAATATCGACTGCAGTTCTATTAATGAAGTGAAGCTGGCGGTACATGCCGGTTTTGAGAAAGAAAATATCTTATATACCAGTAATGGTATCGCTTTCAGCGAAATTGAAGAAGCGGTTTCGCTGGGTGTGAATGTGAATATTGACAGCCTGTCCAATCTTGAGAAATTTGGTGCAAAGTATGGCCACTCCTATCCGGTAGGTATACGTCTTCGCCCGAATATTATGGCAGGTGGTAACCTGAAAATTTCTACCGGTCATGAGAAAAGTAAATTCGGTATTCCTATCGAACAAATGGACCGGATACTTTCGCTGGTAGAACAATATCAACTGCATATTGTGGGCTTACATATCCATACCGGCAGCGAGATCAAAGATGTATCTGTGTTCATGAAAGTGGCAGATATTTTCTTCGACCTGGTACCCCACTTTCCTGAATTACAATTCCTTGATCTGGGAGGTGGATTTAAAGTGCCTTATAAAGAAGAAGAAGCGGGAACCGATGTGCCCTTACTCGGACAAAAAGTTGGAGAAGTTATTCAGAAATTAAAAGATACCTATCAACGCGATTTCCAGGCATGGTTTGAACCGGGTAAATTCATTGTAAGCGAGTGCGGTTATTTTATCACACAGGTAAATGTGCTCAAACAAAACGGGCAGATCTCCATTGCCGGCGTGAACAGCGGCTTTAATCACCTGATCAGACCCATGTTCTACGATGCTTATCACCGCATAGAAAATATCAGTAACCCCTCCGGCACAAAACAGCTGTATACCGTAACGGGTAATATCTGTGAAACCGATACGTTTGCCTCCGACAGGGAGTTTAGCGAGATCAGGGAAGGTGATCTTCTCCTATTTTATAATGCAGGTGCCTATGGTTTTGAAATGGGCAGTAATTACAATTCCCGCTTTAAACCGGCACAGGTTTTGGTTAGTAAGGGACAAGCGCATCTGATCGGAAAAAGGGATGTCTTTGAAGATTTATTGAGAAATCAGATCGAGTTATAAAAATTTTAACAAATGTCTCCCCTCCCAGGGGAGATTTACAGGGGTAAAGAGGGGTAAGGGCTTTATATTGCATTGGAATGATCGAGATACAAAACATATCTAAACAATTTGCCGGCCGGGTAATTCTGGAGAACATCAGTGCCGTGATGGAAGCCGGTAAATGTAATCTCATCATCGGTACCAGCGGTAGCGGTAAAACAGTATTGACCAAATGCATGGTAGGTTTGTTTCAGCCGGATGAGGGTCAGATCTTATACAACGGCGAGAATATGCTTGCCATGGATAATGAACATCGTAAATTACTCAGGCAACAGATAGGTATGCTCTTCCAGGGAACGGCTTTGTTTGATTCGATGACCGTGGAACAGAATGTTTTATTTCCATTGGACATGTTCACCAAATGGACCTCTGCTGAAAAAAAGAAACGCGTTGACGAAGTACTCGATCGCGTAAACCTGACCGACGCACACAAGCGTTACCCTTCAGAGATCAGTGGTGGTATGAAGAAAAGGGTGGGTATTGCCAGATCCATCGTGCTCAATCCCAAATACCTGTTTTGCGATGAGCCCAATTCAGGCCTCGATCCGCAAACTTCATTAGTGATCGATAAGCTCATTAAAGAGATCACGCTTGAATTTAATATCACCACCATTGTGGTTACCCATGATATGAACAGTGTGATGGAAATAGGCGATCATATCGTTTACCTGCACCAGGGGCATAAACAATGGGAAGGAACCAATAAGGATATCATATTCAGCAAGGACGAACTATTGAATAATTTCATCTTCGCATCTGAGTTCTTACAGGATGCCAAAAACATGCGGATGATGGAAGCCAATGGAACCCAGCCATCTAAATAACCGGAATAATTATCACATGAAAAAGTGTTGGATCATATTGGGATTTCTTTTTTCAGCGGGTTGTGTACAGGCACAAACTGCTGCAGATGCTGATGCCCCATATAAAAAAGACAATCATTTACCCTCCTTCAATATCCAGCTGCCCGATAGTTCTTTTTTTACCAAAGAGAACCTGCCCGCAGGTTATGAATACACAGCCATTATTTATTTCTCACCTGATTGTTCTCATTGCCAGCATACGGCTAAAGATGTGGTGAAGTCTATGGACAGCCTGAAGAATGTATTCTTCGTGTTCGTGGCTTATAAACCCCTCGAAGACATTAAAGGCTTTGCCAATTATTATGGTCTCGACAGGTTCAAGAATATTGTATGCGGCCGCGACCCGAGATATTTTATCCCCTCATTTTATCGTGTACAATACACACCTTTTGTGGCAGTGTATAACAATAAAGGTTTGCTGATACAGGTGTACGATCCGCCAAACCGCCCTTCCATGGAAGTTCCGGAACTAGTGGAGCTGGTGAATAAACACTAAAAGATCTCTGCGTAACCCTCTGCCCTCCCCGCCTCTGCGGTGAATAGAGGCATGAACACAAAACAGTCATACATTTTAGGGATTTTTTCACCACAGAGAAGCAGAAAAGCGGAGCTATTGCAGAGAGATGCAAAGAATTAATCGTCATTCAACGCCGTTCCCATCCTCCCAAACCCTACCTTTGCACCGACAAAAATTTCTCATTTCTAAATACGCATTTTATGAAAGTAACTGTTGTAGGTGCCGGTGCCGTAGGTGCTACCTGTGCCGATAATATTGCCCGCGCCGAACTGGCTGATGAACTGGTATTATTGGACATTAAAGAAGGTTTTGCAGAAGGCAAGGCCCAGGATATGAACCAGACCGCAGCTTTACTGGGTTTTGATACCCGTATCTCCGGTACTACCGGCGATTATTCAAAAACTGCCAAATCGGATGTAGTGGTGATCACTTCCGGCTTACCGCGTAAACCCGGTATGACCCGCGAAGAACTGATCGGTACCAATGCAGGCATTGTAAAAGGCGTTACTGAAAATATTTTAAAATATTCACCGGATGCGATCATCATCGTGATCAGCAACCCGATGGATACCATGACCTACCTCGCATTACAATCAACCGGCTTACCTAAGAACCGCATCATTGGTATGGGCGGTACTTTGGACAGTGCACGTTTCAAATATCAATTGAGCCAGCACCTCGGCTGCAGCCCCGGCGATCTGAATGCGGTAGTAGTTGGCGGACATGGCGATACTACCATGATCCCATTGATCCGTCTCGCAACCTGGAACAGTGTACCGGTTACCAATTTCCTGAGTGAAGACCAGCAAAAACAAATTGTTGCCGACACAATGATAGGTGGTGCCACTTTAACCAAATTACTCGGCACTTCTGCCTGGTATGCACCCGGTGCTGCCGGAGCTGCTTTGGTAGAAAGCATTGTTCGTGATGAAAAGAAACTCTTTACCTGCTGCGTTAGCCTAGATGGTGAATACGGACAGAAAGATATCTGCTTAGGTGTACCGGTTACCATTGGCAAAAACGGTTGGGAGAAAATTCTTGATTTTGGATTGAATGCAGAAGAGCAGGCAGCTTTTAACAAGAGTGCAGAAGCAGTAAGAAGTATGAATGATGTGTTGAAAACATTATAATTAATTGATAAGATATTAAAAATACCTCTGAAAATATCAGGGGTATTTTTATGCCCTTACGTTATCAGAACGTTGAATAGTAATCTGGCCAGCTCTATATGAAAAAAAATGTTGCAATTGAGAATAATTAAGGATATTTTTATCCTCAACTATTCAATTTGTGTCTTGCGGGGTTTCTGATTCATGAAACATTAAAAAACTCGTATGAAATACATGGCAATTTTCCTGATGATCTGCATTTTTTCTTCCACAAATGCACAGGTAGAGGTCCCACAGCTGAACCCGCTTACTCATTATAAAGTAACAATAAGAGAACTTAGTGGTAAAAAGACAAAAGGATATCTTTCGGGTATCACTGATTCTTTGGTTATTATATATGCAGAAGACCCTTCAAAGAAAACAGACGATAGTATTCTAAAAACTGCTGTAATAAAGATCCCCTATCAAAATATAAATGATATCTGGTTCAGCAGAAAAGGAAGAGTACCGAGAAATGCACTCAAACTGGGACTCATCTTTGCAGGCGTAGCGGTTGCTGCTACAATAACGCCAATAGGTAATTTACTCGTTGCTTCTTCAGAAAGTGAAAGTAGTGGCTCACGCATAATAAAAGCGGGTATCAGGGCGGGATTGGTGGGTGCCATCGTTGGTGGCTTAACGGGCGTTCTGCCCAGTCGGTACTTTACCCTGCAAGGATCAAAGGATGCGTTCGATAAAATGGTACTTGCCATGCGCAAAAACTGATCATTCCTTTTGAAATTCCAAAGGTTATGAAATATTGTATTACAGGCCTTATTCTGATACTGTTATCCACAAATCTACTTTCACAGAAAAGAGTATATATCCGAATCTATACAATGGGTGGAAAATTGGTAGAAAAAGGATATCTCACGGGCACAACAGACTCCTCCATTCTGTTATCAAAAAAAGATGTATCAATGGAAATAAAAATAACAGAGATAGGCTTTATCAAATCCGGAAGAAGCGCTGATCAAACTCTGCTTATGGGAGGCTTAATTACCGGAACGATATCCGGCTTTTGGAAAATGTTTGCCTGGGTGGAGCCTAAGTCCACAACAAGCTTATTTTCAAATATTTCAATAGGCGGTTTGCCTAAAGACACGCGGTTTTCTATGTTTAGTGCAGGTTTTATATTAGGGGGCATTGGCGGCACAGCCATTACAGGCATAATAGTGGGTTTGACAAAACATTCCCTATACTTTCCCGTGAAAAACGAATACGATGTATGGCAGAAAACAAAAAAAGATCTGGACAATATGATACCCGGAGCTAAAAATAAAGACGCACCCCAATGATACGCTGAATGTATGCAGATACGCACATAAATATGTG
Organism: Chitinophagaceae bacterium; assembly: GCA_947455605.1. Lineage (GTDB taxonomy): Bacteria > Bacteroidota > Bacteroidia > Chitinophagales > Chitinophagaceae > Sediminibacterium. The sequence goes on along the minus strand of CANGOX010000064.1, from coordinate 3,036 downwards.
ATTTAAAATAACGAACAAAACACAGTAACCGGCAGATAAATATCTGCCGGTTTTATTTATACTTTTTTTCTGCCGCTTATCTGCCCTTTAACACAACTCATCCCTAATCACATCTTTTAATTGTAACATTTAAAAGTTCTTCGCGTCTCATAGCAACAAAACAAACCTTGATGAGACGTATTTTATTTATCACAGCCATGGGGCTGTTTGCAACAACAACACAAAGCTTTGCACAAAGCAAAGCAACCGTATCCGGTATGGTAACAGACCATACAGCAAAAGCTTTGCAGCATGTGACCGTATCTCTCTTAGCTGCCAAAGACAGCATTCTGGTTAAAGCAGATATTTCCGATGCAGAAGGAAAATTTCAGATCGCTTCTGCTTATTCAGGTAAATTCCTATTGAGCTATTCAATCATTGGCTTTGAGAAAAAATTCTCACAAAGCTTTGATCTTCAGAGCGGACAATCCTTTACTGCTGAATCTGTTAGCCTGGAATTAGCCGCAAAAAAATTACAGGATGTAACCGTTACTTCCCGCAAGCCCATGATCGAGATCAAGGCAGATAAAACCATCTTCAACGTAGAAAGCAGTATCAATGCTACAGGAAGCAATGCTTTGGAGCTTTTACAGAAGAGTCCGGGTATACAGGTAGACAATAACGAGAATATTTCCATGAAAGGAAAGACCGGTGTGAAGATCTATATTGATGGAAAGATGACCCAATTAGACAGTAAAGACCTTGCTGCCTACCTCAAAAGCATCAACAGTAATGATATTGAAGCAATAGAGATGATCAGTAACCCAAGCGCCAAATATGATGCCAGTGGTAATGCGGGTATCATTAATATCCGTTTAAAGAAAAATAAGAAATTCGGTACCAATGGCAGCATAAATACAACCTTTGTACAAGGACTTACACCAAAAGGAAACGGATCCGTTAACCTTAATTATCGTGATAAAAAAGTAAACCTGTTCTCTAACGTAGGGGGTAGCATAGGCATGTATGAGAATGATATGAGTTTATATCGCATTCAAAAAGATTCGATCTATGATCAACATAGTGAGAATAAAGGTGACAATAAAAATCTGAATGTAAAAGCAGGTGCAGATTATTTTATTGATAGCAAGAGTACGATCGGGGTAATGGTTACCGGCAATTTTTCAGATAATTACTCAACAACCAATAGCAGAACCAATGTTTTTTACCAGCCTGCCGCACAGTATGTAAAAACCTTACAGGCTTTTAATACCATTCCCGGCAACCGTAATAATATGAACGCTAACATCAATTACCGTTATGCAGATACCAGTGGAAAAGAAATCAATTTTGATGCAGATTATGGTTTGTTCCGCGGTAAAGGAAACAGCTATCAGCCCAATTATTATTTAGATAAGAACGGTGCCCCTTTGTATCAGGTGATCAACCGTAACAATACCCCTACGGATATTGATATCTATACATCCAAAGTAGATGTTGAGTTACCTAAATGGAAAGGCAAACTGGGCTATGGTGCTAAATTCTCGTATGTAAAGACCAGCAATGCTTTTGAATTCTTTAATGATATCAATGGCACTACGGTAAAACTGTTAAGCAGAAGCAACCGGTTTACCTATAAAGAAAATGTGAATGCGGCTTATGTAAACTATCAAAGACAGTTCAACAAAAAATGGAGCGTACAAACAGGATTACGTGTTGAGCAAACCAACAGTGAAGGGATCTTAACCAGAGACGATGGTTTGGTACAGTCTGATAACACAGTGAAGAAAGATTATAGTAACCTCTTCCCCAGTGCCGCAGTAACCTGGAATGTAAATGATAAGCATACTTTGAACCTCACCTATAGCCGTCGTATTGACAGGCCGAGTTATCAGGATTTAAATCCGTTTGAAAACAAACTGGATGAGTTGACCTATGAAAAAGGCAATGCCTTCTTACGCCCACAATACACAGACAATATTGAATTATCACATACTTTTAAAAGTGCGATAACTACTACCATCGGTTATAGCCATGTAAAAGATTATGCAACACAAACAACAGATACAACAAATAATGCTACCTATGTACAGCAGCAGAATCTGGCTACACAGCAAATACTAAGTTTTAGTGTAGGTTCTCCTTTACCCATTGCTAAATGGTGGAATGGGTATGCAAATGTTTGGTACAACTACCAAATTTTTGACGGACAGATTGGTACCAATAAAGTACATACAGAGATCCCAATGTTTGGTGCCTATATGCAAAGCAGTTTTACACTGGGCAAAGAGTATACTGCCGAATTAAGTGGCTGGTTTAGTGGTCCTTCTATCTGGGGTGCCACATGGCGTACAAAATCGCAGGGAGGTGTTGATCTGGGTATTCAAAAACAATTGATGCAGAAAAAAGCGACCATTAAGCTTTCAGTAACGGATATTTTTCATACAAACCCATGGACAGCAACCAGTGATTTTGGCGGATTGTATATTAAAGGAGGTGGAAATTGGGAAAGTCAAACAGTGCGTGTAAGCTTTAGCTACCGTTTTGGAAGCAACCAGGTAAAAGCAGCCAGGCAAAGACAAACCGGTCTGGAATCAGAATCAAAAAGGATCAAATAGATAAACGTTAGTACAGTTGGGTTTTGGGTTTGATCCCTCCGGATTATCCGGAGGGATCTTTTATTGATTATTGCAAAAGTTTATTGAGCGTACCAACTATATTCTTTGATGAGGGTAAAGCTGCATTCATCTCCACGATCTTAAAATTCTGATCCACTATAATCGTACGTGGGATAGAAATGATATTATACGATGAAAGTTTTGCCCGGTCAATAAACCATTGCAAACCCTGCGCATTTCTTTTGGCTATACTCGATTTCCACAATGTTTGATCATCATCAATAGATAATGAAATGAATTGTACACGGCTGTCATCTTTAAAAGATGCTTTCAGTTTTTCATAGGCGGGCATTTCTTCCATACAAGGGCCGCACCAGGTTGCCCAGGTATCGATATAGATCAGTTTTCCTTTCAGGTCTGCCAGGTTAACAGGTTTGTT